>JADJGC010000009.1 GCA_016708315.1 bacterium | reverse complement strand
TCTTATTCTTCCATTCCTGAATGGTGGTCGGCCCATCGACATCCTGTGCATTGAGGAAGTATACAAACACCAGCCAAGCCGGAATATCGTTGAGCACACGCAACAGATACAGATGCGCAAGTCGATTGGTGTATTGATAGTATGTGCCTGCCCAATCGGAACCGCCCGTCACTCCCATAAATTCGCGCGTCTCGTTTAGACTCTTGCGAATCAAACTCATCGCCGGTTCACTCGCACCGCAAGCAGGCGAGACTATTTCGCCAAGGTGAGCCTTGGCTTCGACGAGAATGACATCACCGCGACTGGTTGTCGCAAGACCATCCCAAACCGGACCACGATGCGGCCAAAACGATTCCAGCGACCGGCGGCCAAGTTTGTCCTCAAGTCCGACGGCCTTAAGAAATTGCTGGTCGCTGTACTCCGAGTATTTATCATTTTCGAGCGGCGAGCGCCAGACAATCGATTCGTCGCCTTTCAAAGCGAGCGCGGCTCTGATCTTGGCGTCGAGTGAATTCGGATTCGAGTTGACAGCTAACTGCAGCCAATGCTGACTGCCCTTGGTCTTTTCCAACTGTTCGGTTCGTGACATTTGATTTTCCTCCCTTATAGAGGAATGTCGACATCTAAGTACATTAACTGAGAGGCCGGTTCACGGCATTCTGAATCAAGACATTTCGGTATCGTCAAATCATCACCCTACATTCTCTACAATTGCGGAACCGCATCGACTCTCTCCTTGTTTAAGATTCTGTAAGCAACGATTTCTCGTATTCAGATAATCCGACCATAGGAGTTTCAAATGTCAGACAAGAAAATCATCGCCGTCGTCGGCGCCACCGGCGCGCAGGGAGGCGGACTTGTCCGCGCAATCCTTGAAGATGCTTCCAGCGAATTCACAGTGCGTGCGCTGACCCGCAATGTCAATTCCGACAAAGCCAAACAACTCGCGCAACTCGGCGTCGAAGTCGTCGCTGCCGACATCGACAACCTCGACAGCATGAAGAACGCCTTCAAAGACGCGTACGGCGCATTTTGCTTGACCAACTTCTGGGAGCATTTCTCCGCCGAGAAGGAAGTCGCACAGGCGAAGACCATGGCCGAAGCCGCCAAGTCCGCCGGTGTCAAGCACGTCATCTGGTCGACTCTCGAAGACACCCGCAGATGGGTGCCGCTTGATGACGACCGCATGCCCACCTTGCACGGCAAATACAAAGTCCCGCACTTCGACGGCAAGGGAGAGGCCGACATTCATTTCAAGCAAGCCGGTGTGCCGACTACCCTGCTCTTGACATCGTTCTACTGGGATAACTTCGTTTATTTTGGACTTGGTCCTAAGAAAGACCAGAACGGAAATCTCGCCATCACCTTTCCGTTGGGCGACAAGAGACTTCCCGGCATCGCCGCCGCGGACATCGGCAAATGTGCACTCGGCGTTTTCAAGAAACCGCAGGAGTTCATTGGCAAAACCGTCGGCATCGCAGGCGAGCATCTCACCGGTGAGCAAATGGCTGCCGCTATGTCCAAAGCGCTGGGCACCAAAGTCATCTACAATTCTATCGCGCCCGAGGTCTATCGCGGATTCGGATTCCCCGGCGCCGATGATCTCGGCAACATGTTCCAATTCAAACGCGATTTCGAAAGCGACTTTGTTGGAGCGCGCAGTCTCGATGTCTCACGCAGTCTGAATCCTTCGCTGCAGTCTTTCGACAAATGGCTCGATCAAAACAAGAACAATATCCCGCTCAACTAATTAGTTCAGTTTGTCAAGCAATGCGCTATCTGTGCCGCCGCGTTAATCCACGGCGGCACATCTATTCAGAATATGAGAGGTCCCTACCTCTCGCAGCTTCTACAGCAGATATTGATTCACAAACCGATTTCTCATTCGTCTTCAATAGCGACACCAAAGATTGTCTTGCAATGGAAGTGACAGGTATTACATTTCAAGTGCAATAGGAGGCACGTATGCAAAAGCTTGGGTTCTTTTTCGCGGCGATAATGTTGTCGCTCGTTATTGGTAGTTGCAGCGAAGAAAAATCAGTAGACAAACCACCCGTCAATGTGCCGGGTCCAGTCACCGCCGCCGAGTCCAAACTCGTGGCCGCCGGCAATGAGTTCACTTGGAATCTGCTCCGCGAAGTTGTGGAGTCTGAGACATCCCAGCCCAACAAAAACATCTTCATCTCGCCCCTCAGTGCATCAATGGCGCTGGGCATGACCTATAACGGCGCGCGCAATACAACCCAGACTGCCATGATGTCGACTCTCGGATTTGTTGATCTATCGTCGCAGGAAATCAACGAGTCGTATCGCAGTTTGATCGACCGATTTTCGGGGCTCGATTCTAATGTCAAATTCCAAATCGCCAATTCAATCTGGCACGCCGACTGGTTCCAGGTCGAATCCGAGTTTCTCGATGTTAATCGCACCTACTTCGATGCCGTCGTCAGCGCTTTGGATTTCGGCTCTCCGCAAGCGGTGACAACGATCAACAACTGGGTCAATGACAAGACCAATGGCAAGATTGACACGATCATCGAAGAGATTCCGGGCGACGTGGTGATGTATCTAATTAATGCACTCTACTTCAAAGGCGCATGGACCTATCAGTTTGATCCATCCAAAACCAGGCCGATGAACTTCAACTGTGCGGACGGTACGACACACTCTTGCAAATTCATGTACATGAACACCGACAGCCTGCGCTTCATGATGAATGCCGGTGTGATGGGTGTCGAACTGCCGTATGGCAACGGCGACTACCGACTTCTCGCTGCAATTCCAGTCGATCCGGCAACCTCTATCGATGAAGTCATCGCCGGACTCGACCAAACAAAATGGTCGGAATGGCAATCAGCACTCGTACAGCGAAACGAAGAGCTCTGGATTCCGAAGTTCAAATTCGAATTTGAGACAAAATTGAATGTCCCGCTCACAACGCTGGGAATGGGAATCGCATTTTCAGACCTCGCCGACTTCAGAGGAATCAATCGCGACGGAAATCTTGCGATCAGCGAAGTCATCCAAAAGACCTTTGTCCAACTCGACGAGGTCGGCACGGAGGCAGCGGCGGTCACATCGGTAGGAATCGAACTGACATCATTTACCCCGCCATACCGATTCGACCGACCCTTCCTAATTGTCATATACGAGCACAACACGAACGCCGTGATCTTCGCGGGAAAGATCGCCAAACCGGAATTCAACTAAATCGCGGCATTGAATCATTGGATGCTTTTCAAGATAGCGACGTATTACCCATGCCCAAGGCGCCAATGCAATTCGGAAGCAAAGTCCTATTCCGTAAGCGCGAGCGCCGCTAACTTTGGAGTAATATAGTTATGAACGCCATCACATCCATTCAGCGTGTTCTGATTCGCGATCTCAATGCACTGCGCCGCGAAATCAATGCATATCCCAACCAATCCGACCTGTGGTTGGCGCCTCCCGGTATCAGCAATTCCGCCGGCTCGCTGACATTGCACCTCACCGGTAACATCAGCCACTTCATCGGCGCTGTCATCGGCGAAAACGGCTACGTCCGCAATCGCGATGCTGAGTTCACAGACAAGAACATTGATTTGGTTGAATTGGAACGACGCATCGATGTCGCTATTCAATCAGTCGAAGACGGTCTTTCAGAGATTTCTGACCTCGACCTTGAAAAACCATACCCCATTTTGCTGGGCGAACTCCAACTCACAATCGGCCAATTTCTCATTCACCTGGTGTCCCACTTTGGTTACCATCTCGGCCAAATCGATTACCACCGCCGCATTGTCACAGGGAGCAACGCCACAATCGGAGCCGAGAACATAGCAGAACTCACTTAATCCGAAATCTTCAGGCGCTTTCCTTCGTGATCTTATCGCGTTGCAACTTTCGCATCGACTCCCCGTATCTTTTTGAAACTGGAAAAAGGAATGCCAATGAAATTGAAGACCTTGTTTCTCTGCCTAATTTGCACAAGCGTTTTTGCTCCGATACTCTCTGCACAAGACTCTACACAATGTGACTGCCAGGCGTCATTTGATGAACTAACCCGTAAGCTCGAAGCAAACTACATCGGCTATGCGTTGAGGAAGGATCAAATCGAGAGCGACTATCAAGACCGCATCAAAGATTTTCGCCCGACGGTTAATGGCATCGACGCCTTGAATTGTGTCAGCGCCATGCAACGATTCCTGTCATTCTTCAATGACGGCCATCTATTCGCGTCGCAATATCCGAAGTACAGCGAAGAGGAAAACGGGAAGTTCAAATCCTCTTTGCGGCAACGCCTTTATGCTGTGGATTCATTGAAAGATCATCTTGCCGCCAAACGCGAGTCATTGAGCGCTCTTGAAGGTGTCTGGACTGATGGTACGACACGATTCGCAGTAGTTCATAATAACAACAAAGACTGGCCCTATGAATTCGTGGCGGTCATACTGTCTTCTTCTCAGCCTGACAAGATCGGCGAGTTGAAGCTTGGTGTGAATTACAAGGATGGCGTATACGAAGGCGTGTATTACTCGAACGCATACTCGCCGCGGTACGTGAAACTTGACCTTGCCAAAGACAACACACTGCTGGGAATCTGGGGAGGACTATTCTGGGGTCGCGTGAGTTACTCTGACCGAATATCTCTCGACTCGGCGGCTCTCTACAATCCAACCTTGCCAACGATTGAACATCTTGAAGACAGCACTGTACTTCTGACGATACCGACGTTTCTGCTGGAAAAACCGAGTTTTGATAGCGTGCTGTTTGGCAATCAAGTCGCATTGACGACTTGTAGGAATCTGATCATCGACATTCGCGGAAACAGTGGCGGCAATGGCATCTACTTCAACCTGATGTCTCTTTACGCCGAAAAGCCATTGACGAGCGAGATTGGATTGGCTCTGGCTTCCGAGGACAATCTGGCATATTTCGCGCAGTTCTCAAGAGGCGGTACAAGCGATCCTTATCAACCGGTTGTCGATGATATGAAACAGAACATGGGGAAAATTCTGAAAGGGCCGCGCTTTTCCGATTCGAAGTTAACGCTGTATCCGTCGAGCCTGAGCAAAGTTGTAATCCTCACAGATCGGACCAACATCAGCGCCGCAGAGACTTTCATATTGCACTCCAAGAGTTCCAGCGATAAGGTCGTGACGATTGGGACGAACACCGGCGGAGTGGTGGACTACAATAATATCAATATGGTTAGGATCGGCTGCGAACATGACGGCATCTACTTCGGATATCCAACGTTCACCCTCAACGACCACATCTTGAAAGACGGCTACAACAACAAGGGAATTCCGCCGGATATCTCAAGCGATAAAAAAGGCCGTGACCTGATCACCTTTGCGCTGGAGTATTTGAACAGATAGTCGCTGATCCCGACTATTTCAGGCTGCGCATCACGCTCCACATCGGATCCCACGCCGGCAGTCTTGACGGTTCAGTAGCGAGAATCGCAGAAACTTCCTTTGGCAGCAGCTTCTTGTCAATGATGACGCAATAGACATACTCGTCAAACCAATCGTCATACATTGTCCAATAGCCCTTGTCGCCGCCTTTGTCGCCCCAACTGTTCTCGACCTTCCATTTGACTGCTTGCCCATTAAGCGTATCGACTCCCGTCAACACCATCGCGTGATTGGGAGAACTGTCGCGATAGATGATTCGCTCCCGCTTCGTCAAGCTGACATCAAACCCATACACCGAGCTGTAATCGTAGATACCCTTCTGCAGTACACCCTTTGCACCATAGTTGTCCTTGCCGATATCACAGGCAAAGTACAGCGGATTATTGGCAAGTACTGTCTCAAGCGCATAGCGCTTCAGGCTATCAATCGGCAGATTGATAAACCGCAGATTATTGCGATCGGCAAGATTTCCCGACCAGCTCATTTCAAAGTACTTGAAGTATTCCACTCCCGGATGATCAAAGATCACGATCTGGTCTTCCAGCTTAACCCCGATCATTTCCTCATAAAACTGCTTCGGCGTAAACTCTTGCGGTGGAGCGACCGTCGAATCCTTGCTCTCAAATCGCCAAGTGAACTTCATTGGCGGCTCGCCAAAGTTCAGTGCCAGTATTGAATAGACTTCGCGCAACATCTTGTTCTTTGCTCCACGCAATTCGTTAGCCGTTTTACCGGATGCATGAAGATCCCGCAACTCGGAGGCATCCTTCCGCAGTTTGCGATTGAGAATTCCATTGAACCCGCCGGTATGCGACGTCGCAAATGTCTCCGGCATTACCTGTTCCGGGACCACGCCATATTTGGAAATCAGGTCCACGACATACGACCACCAGCCGCCGTCACCGCAGGGATCCTCTAACAATAAATCAACATCGCGATCACCAAGCGGTTTTGCCGCAAGTTCAATCATCGATTCCAGAAATGTGTTTGACTTCTCAAGCTTGTCCCAGAAGAACAGGTAGTTGGTCGACATCTTGAAACTGTCCAACTTCAGCTTGTCCATCACCTTTGGCCGGAGCATGTTGAATCCCGCAAACATCCAGCACCGTCCAGAGGATTCTTGATTCGTGATCTCGCCGGTGGTTATCTCTTTGTTGAAAATCGCATTGTGAGCAATCAACTTGTCGCGGTTGACCGTCAAGTTTGCTATGTCGTTAGCTGTCAGCGCGTTATACACAGCCGGATTGCGTCCGTTATTTTCGAAATTCACCCGCAGTTCCTCAATCAGCCCCGGAGTCAACCCTCCTTGCGGTGACTGCGCCTGAAGTAACGGGCTGGAAATCAACATGATGGCTGCAACTGTTACTAACAAAAGGATGCGGGTTTGCGACATATAGAACTCCTCAATGCGGAAACTATTGATACTTGACAAGATACGCCATGAATCGCCCATTAGTCAACAAGTTTGGTTGTTCCCGGCAAAGTCGTGGCTCTTGTACCGCTTAACTTGTCGCTTGCATCGCATACCTAAGTTATCTGATTTCGCTTGCCAAATTTGGTCGCAACACATAACTTATGTGAAAATTGTCACAAGCGGCAGTCCATTCAGGAGATATCTAAATGAAGCTTGAAGAAATCAAGAAATTCGTCAAAGAAAACAAAGCCGAATTCATCGACGTGAAATTTGTCGACTTGCCGGGTAGTTGGCATCACATCACATTGCCGGTTGAGTCTCTCGATAAAGAACTTTTCGAAAACGGCATCGGCATCGATGGCTCATCCCTGCGTGGATTCACTCGAATCGAGCGGGGAGATATGATCCTCCTCCCCGATAACGACACAGCATTTATCGACCCGTTCTTCGATCAGCCGACAGTTTCTTTCATCGGCAATATTATGGAATCCAATCGCACAGTGACTCCATACTCGCGCTGTCCCCGTCGCGTCGCCGCAGCCGCTGAACGTTACATCACCAAGATTGTCAAAGGCGCACAGGCCATCATCGGACCTGAGTTTGAATACTACGTTTTCGACAAGGCTGACTACAAGCAGGAACCCGGTATGGCCTACTATCTGGTAAAATCAGCCGAGGCTGACACTATTGATGACGAAGCCGCCGACAATCTTGGTTACAAAATCGGCTGGAAGAAGGGCTATCATGCCGCTCCGCCGCTTGACCGTACTTTCAATCTCCGTTCTGAAATCTCGACTCTTCTGAAAAACGTCGGCGTCGGTCTCAAGTACCATCACCACGAAGTCGGCGGTCGCGGCCAGCACGAAATCGAAACTGCTTTCCAACCGCTTCTCAAGATGGCCGACCAGTCGATGCTGGTAAAATACATGGTCAAGAACCATTGCTTCCGCAGCAATAAATCCGCCACCTTTATGCCCAAGCCGCTCTTCAATGAGCCCGGCTCCGGTATGCACGTACATCAGTACCTTGCGATGAACGGAACATCCATCTTCTTCGATAAGACCGGCCGGAACGTCCTTTCCAAAGAAGGACTCTATTACATCGGTGGCGTGCTCAAGCATGTCGATTCGCTGCTTGCATTCACCAATCCGTCCACCAATTCCTTCAAACGGCTCGTGCCGGGATTTGAAGCACCTACCGCCGGCACCTATTCACTGGGCAATCGCACCGCTTGCATCCGCATCCCCGGTTACCAGCGCAATCCCAAGACTATGCGCTTCGAGTTCCGTCCTCCTGATGCAACCATGAATCCTTATCTCGGCTATGCCGCGATGGTGATGGCTGGACTCGATGGAATCAAGAACAAGATCGATCCGGGCTTGCCGCTCGATAAGAACCTTGACGATTTGTCTAAGATCGAATTGGACAAAATCCACCAGTTGCCGACATCGCTTGATCGTGCGACCAAAGCACTCGCGGCGGACCATATCTACCTGCTCGAAGGCGGAGTCTTCTCGGAGGACCTTATCGAAAATTGGCTCAAAGTCCGCAACGAAGACTTTGGCAATATCGGTCGCCAGCCCACCGCAGGCGAATTCGAGCTGTACTACGACTGCTAAAACAGACCCTGCATTACACGGGCGCGTTCCGCGCGCCCGTCGCTTGCGCCCCTTTGTCGCCCTACATTTCCCTTGACGCTAAATTTCCACAAGGCTATTATTACGGGACTTAACGCTGCAGAGACAATTCTCGAGTCTCTGCGCTTTTACTTTTGGACAACACTTCAATTGGGTGAGGCTCACAGGAGCATGATTGATAAAACCGTGACGCAACAAATGCAGCAAAAACGCCGTGTATCCTACGAAAGCGCTTCAATTCCTTTCGGCAAAGTCTGCCTCAAGCTCGGCTTAACTCCGAATATCCTCACTGGCATCGCCTTCCTGGTGTCAATTGGATCCGCAGTGCTCTTCTGGAAGGGCTATCTCCTCTGGGGCGCCATCGTTATGATTGCCGCCATGTTGGCGGATATGCTGGATGGTGCAACTGCCCGCGCCGGCAACTGCGGCACGAAGTTCGGCGGCATCCTTGATCACGTGTCCGATCGCTACGCCGAAGCCGCCATCCTCATGGGTATTGCCGCCTCGAAAGTTGTAAACCCGCTTTGGGCAATGTTTGCACTTTTTGGGATGATTGCCGCGAGTTATACTCGCGAGACCGCAGAATCACAGGGCAAGATCGAAAACGTTGCAGTCGGAGCAGTCGGACGTCTTGAGAAGTTTCTGATCATTATCGTAGGAACAATCATCGAACATTTCGCCCCCGGATACAATGCTCTTACGTACTCACTCATCATCGTTGGCGCCGTCTCATATCTTACCAGTATTCAGCGTCTCATATACGCCAAGAAAATCCTCGACAAGCGCGAGAAATAGCCCCCTACACACTTCATGAAGATCCGATAATTCTTGGAGATCAGCCTATCGAATCTACCTTCGGTTGATTCCTGGTAGAGCGACTGTATTCGTAAAGGCAATTCGGTATAGAAGCACAGACATCAAGATTGTTGGCGTAGGCAATTCCCCGGCAACCACCGTGACATTCGCTGATATGATCACAATCACTGCACTTGCCATGAATCTTGCCGCAATCAAAGTCTGAGACTTCAGTCATTTTCGGGTCATTCCAAATCTCCGCCAGTGATCGGTTATGGATGTTTCCGACTTCGAATCGCGGTGAAATGAGCGACGTACACGGATAGACCGCGCCTGTCGACGCTATGTACATCGTCTGTACTCCTGCCAAGCATTCATGAAACTGGTAGTCCGGTGGCAAGGGTCCGAATGCCGGATCGAACATGACCATCGGCTTTTCCAGTACAGCGGCATCTGCAATGAAATCGTGGAGCGGGCCGAGTTGGTCGCCAAACTCAAATCGCTCGCGAATCGAATCACGGTGACCGCGCCCAGCCGGTACAAATCCACAGAATCTGACGCCGTCAGCGCCTTGTTCCGTGGCGAGTTTAAGAAAATCACGGGCGTCAGCCAAAGTTTCTTTGCCCAGCAACATCGCCAGATGCAGTTGCAGTCCGGCTTTCTTCACTGCGCTCATCGCACTAAGTATCGTCGCGAAATCTTCCTGCCTTGCATTGCGCATCCGCGAAAAATTCTCAGCATTCGATCCGTCAACGCTTATTTGAATTGCATAGACTCCCGAATCGCGCATGGTTTTTGCCAAATCGTCATTCAGAAGAAGCCCGTTTGTTGTAACGCCCGACCGCATCTTGCCTTTCTTGAATGCATAGTCCATAAGTTCGACAAGATCATCTCGCAACAGCGGTTCGCCGCCCGTCCAGCCTATCGCTCGTGCCGGGCCGAGCTCGTTCAATTCGTCAATGACTCTGCGAAGTTCACCGGTGCTCAGCTCATTTGCCGGTCGCCTTCCCGCCGCGGTAAAACAATGCGAACATGTCAGATTGCAAGCCCGCGTGATTTCTATCCCGACAATCTCCGGACGACGCTGCGATAGGTTCTTTGCGTGTGTCATTTTCCCTTCGTAACTGAAAGGACCGGCGCCGTTCAGCGCCGGTCCAATTTGGTCAGAAGCGTTAATCCTGCAGCGGCGGCAGAATCAGAAACAGCTTCTTGTAGCATGGGCACGGCTTCTGAATGGCAGTGCTTGGTGATTCGATGAACTTCATCCTCTTACCTCCTCGTGAGTGTTACACTTGTACCTTAATGTTAGCATCTCTCCGAGATTGTACTTCCACGGAGAGCAAAATCCTCGTTCGTCATTGCTTTCGCTCGTCGCAGCCTTCGGACAGCCGCCCAGACACAACGGCAGAATCGCGCATTCACGGCACTCCAATTTGCTGAAAGGATCGAACAGGCGATAACGATCCAAATTCCGTTGCTGCCGTTGGTTTCGCACGCCGCCAAACACATCGCCGATCGCATCATCCGGTTCTATTGACAACTCCTCCCAGCATTTGAATAACAGCCCGTTGGGAGCTACGACAAACGAGTGATCGTTTCCGGCGCCGCAGTAACCACCCGGAGCGACCTGCGGATACTCGATCCGATATACACCGCGTCGAACCAACTCCTCATAGAGCTTCACTTGGAGGTGCGCAAATGCTTCAGTGCTCAGACAGCGACCACTGACGTCAGCGCAAACTCCCTGAGATGGGTTGACCGGTGCAAAATAGATATTCACGTGCTGTAGAAGTCCTCGTTGCTGAAGGATATCTACAACCTCCAGCGGCGCAGAGCTATTTTCACTATCTACATTGATTCGAACAATGATCCGAATGATTCGGCACGACTCTTCAATATTGGCCAGTATCCGCTCAAATGTGCCGCGCCCTCCCGACATCATCCGCCGACGATCATGTACTTCCTTCGGACCGTCCAACGTGATCTGCGCCTCATTGATGCCGCAATCCTGCAAACGTCTCGCCAATGTACCATTGAGCAGATAACCGTTTGTGATCATTGTCGAGGTCAGCTCTTTGACTCCAAACTGCTGCGACATTTCGGCCAGACGCCCCTGCAACTTCTCAACTGTCGGCATGCAGAGCGTAGGTTCACCGCCGAACCATGTAATCATAAACCGCTCGCTGCTGGGAAGCCGCTCCTTGCTGAACGCGATCAACGCTTCCACGACCCGGTCATCCATCACAAGACCATTGGATCTCTGGAAACAATAATCACAGCGGAAATTACATGCTAATGTTGGAGCTATTGTCAGGAAAAAAGTCGACTTCGATTGCCGCTGCTGCCGGTCACGAGATTGCAGTTCCGCAACTTCATCGTGTTCTGCAGGGCATAAGAACCGCGCATACTTCATTTGTTCGACTAGTTCGACTTCAGTACTATTTTCAGCTCGATGAGGCGATTTTAGTAACCGTAGGAAGCGGGGAATAGTCTCTTCATCGATCTCTGCTAACGCAGCGGTGGCTCCATTGAACGCCAACTTGCGCCCGGACGCCAGATCAACGAGAAGATTATAACGGGAAGGCTTCAACTGACCATCGCTGGGCATTTGATCTATCCTCGGTCGTCTCTTAGAAGTTTGTAATAAACACCCGAAGTTACTCAAAACGAGTGTAGATAGAAATGTCCGCATTGTCAAGGGAAAAGTGATAATGATGGGTTTGTTTCTCTAAGTTCAATGTTAACAGCAAACTATGACGCTGCTCGATCTCAGGCAGCAGTGAAATTTCCTTGACGGTTCACGGCCAAACGCCTATTCTAACCGCGCCGCATGGCAAAAACGATCAGGGCGCTATGATTCTGTCGGTAGATTCTTGGCTAATTGGGCGCCGTTGTTGTTCAAGGGTAGATTTACTACGAAAGCGAAATTGAGAAGATGATCACCGGAATCGGAAATCCAGTTTTTGACCTGATTGAAACTCCATACCTCAAAACCGATGGTCGAGTTCTCTCCGGCTGTTCTACCAACGCCTGTCTCGCATTGACCAAACTCGGCAAGAAAACCGCCCTTATTGGCCGCATCGGCAAAGACTACGATAAGGTCTTCCGAAATGAAATGGATCGTTTCGGCATCGAATACGCCGTTGAAGAATCCGAGATTTCCGGCGGCTTCAAATTGATCTACTATGATAAGCACGGCAACCGCACGCTCGATGTCCTCGGCGATGCCGGACCAATTGACTTTTTCCCTGAGAAGTACGCCGATTCCGATTGGATTCTCTTTGGTCCCATTCTCCAGGAACTTGATCTCGAGTACGTCGAGATCGTCAAAGCCCGTTCACGCGCCAAGATCTTCGTCGATCCGCAGGGATTCTTGCGCAACATCGATAAAGAAGGCCGCATCACCCACGAAAAGACCAAGGAAATCGAGCGCATCGCCTCTCTCTCGACTGTATTCAAGCCGAACGAAATGGAATGCAAAGTCCTCACCGGAATCGATCCGCGCGTCGACTACGAAACCCCGGCAAAAATGCTGAAAGACTGGGGACCCGAGATCGTCATCATTACCCTTGCCGAAGAGGGCTCAGTCATCTATGACGGCAAGACCATGTACCGTATCCCGGCGTATGAGACGCTCGCCAAGGACTCCACCGGGGCAGGAGATACCTACGCTGCGGGAATGATCTACGCAATCGACAAAGGCTACGACTGGTACGAAGCTGGTTGCTTTGCCGGATGTGTTTCTTCCGTGATGATTGAAAACACCGGCCCCGATTTTCCGTTGACTGTCCAAGAGGCTGAGTTACGCAAGACCGCTCTCATGACGAAGCACCCGCGTCGCTAACCCTTCGATTCTTTTCTTGATCAGGGCGCTGCTGCTTTCGGCGTTACCTATGTCGAACTGCAACAGCTTGACTAATGGAGAAATCTAACTATCTTCTCTTGATGTCGCACCATCACGATCATTCTAACCATCATCATCACCCGCACGAGCACAACCATTCCGAGCATCGCATCAAAATCATCACGAAAGCCGGACCAAGTGGGTTGTCCTGCTTACTGCAATTACGATGCTGGTTGAAATCGGCTTTGGCTACTACACCAATTCGATGGCGCTGCTCGCTGATGGTTGGCACATGTCATCGCATGTCCTCGCAATCGGCCTGACCTGGTTCGCCTATTGGGTCGCCCGCCGCAATCACGACAACCCCCGCTTTGTCGCCGGCACCGCCAAGATCCTCGCCCTCTCTGGATATACTTCAGCTTTGCTGTTGCAGGTGATCGCCATCTGGATGGCCATCGAATCAGTCGCGCGCTTTCTTAATCCGCAGGAAATCATGTTTGGCGAGGCCATCGTCGTTGCAGTAGTGGGCCTGATAGTCAATGCCGTCAGCGCCGTGATGCTGCATCACAAGCGGGAGGATTCCGACCACAATATTCGCGCCGCGTACCTTCACGTCATCGCGGACGCATTGACCAGCTTGACTGCAATCGCCGCTTTGACCGCCGGCTGGCTCTGGAAAATCTACGCTCTTGATGCTGTCAGCGGCGTAATCTGTTCGATCATTATCACAAAATGGGCGTATGATCTCGCGAAGAATTCCGGCAAGGAACTGCTAGACTACAAATAGCAGGAATACGACCCCCTAAAAATCTTCCCAATCAGGTTGACATTGGCCTCAGGGTTTATATCTTTGGCAATCGTGCTATGGGGGTGTAGCTCAGTGGTAGAGCATGTGCCTTTTAAGCACAGGGCCGATGGTTCGATCCCATCCACCCTCATATTTAGACATAGTCGATTGAATGCACCATTAGCTCAGTTGGTAGAGCAGCTGACTCTTAATCAGCGGGCCCTAGGTTCGAGTCCTAGATGGTGCATTTTTTAGCGAGGTGAAATTCTGAACATCCCGGGCTCAACTAAACCTCTTCCGAAATCTCCCCGCAATCTTCAGAACAATAGAATCGGCGATTAAGCTTTCTTTGGCTGCTTATTCTGCTTTGCCTTTTCCTCTTGATCGTGTTTGCTCTTCTTTTGCTTTTGATCTTTGTCCTTGTCTTTCTTTCCGCCCTTGTCGCCCATTGTCTGTCTCCTCTCAATCGAGTTTGATACTATTTATCCTGACACGGTAAATGGTAATTTCTTTAAACTCAAAAGGCGACACCAAATAATGCACCTACACCGGCAGTCAACGCCATCGCCAGCGCACCCCAGAATGTCACCCGCACTATCGACACAAACAAGGGTGAACCGCCGGCGTGAGCCGCCAACCCGCCCAGCAGTGCAAGAAACCCCAGCGATGATATCGACACCACGGCCACAATGGCGGTCGTTGGTACGATGATCGCGGCTGCCAGTGGCAATGCTGCTCCAACCGTGAAAGTAGCCGCCGAAGCCATTGCTGCCTGAAATGGTCGGGCACTGAGAGTCTCGGAAATTCCCAGTTCATCCCTGGCATGTGCACCCAACGCGTCGTGAGCCATGAGTTGCTGTGCAACTTGTTTCGCAAGCTGCGCATCGAGCCCTCGTCCGACATAGATGGCGGCAAGCTCCTCCAACTCAAAATCGTTATCGTTCGCCAACTCCTTGCGTTCACGTTCAAGATCTGCCTGCTCAGTGTCTGATTGGGTGCTGACTGATACGTATTCTCCGGCAGCCATAGACATTGCTCCGGCGACCAGCCCTGCCAAACCGGCGATTAGGATGCTGCTTCGGCTCACGTCGGCAGCTGCCACACCGACCAGTAAGCTCGCTGTCGACACAATTCCATCATTAGCACCCATGACTGCTGCGCGGAGCCAACCCACGCGATGTGTGCGGTGTTGCTCTGGAAGATGCATAGTTACTCCGTATCTCGTTTCTAATGCTGATTACAGCAATTGGTCCAAATCTATCACAATTTGCGCCACTGTTGGAAAGATCAGACAGACAATCATTCTTGCCGCGATTTGAACATGTGGTCGTCTGTCCATATACATAACTCCTTGCCCTTCGACCGGCAACTCGTATATTCCCGCGATGGAAATTGTCACCTATCTCATTGATCTGTTCCTGCACCTCGATAAGCATCTCGCCGAGCTGATTAGTCAGTACGGCACGTGGACCTATGCCATCTTATTTCTCGTCATCTTTTGCGAAACGGGACTCGTCATCGCCCCATTTCTTCCCGGCGACTCGCTCCTGTTTGCAACCGGTGCTTTGGCGGCTACTGGCGCGCTTGATCCGAACATCGCCTTTGCATTGATGGCGCTGGCGTCTGTGCTTGGCGACAATACGAACTACACTATTGGTCGCTTCATCGGTCCGAAAGCGTTCTCTGGAAACAGCCATTTCCTCAAACGAGAATACCTCGACAAAACACAGCAATTCTATGACAAATATGGCGGCCGCACCATTATCGTCGGTCGCTTCCTGCCGATTATCCGCACTTTTGCGCCATTTGTCGCCGGTGTGGCAAAAATGGACCGACGAAAGTACGTCCCCTTTACGATCATCGGCGCAATCTTCTGGGTTGGACTCTTTGTATATGCCGGATACTTCTTCGGCAGCCTTCCCTTTGTCAAAAACAACTTCTCAATTGTCATCGTTGTGATAATTCTCATCTCGGCGGTACCGGCCGTATTCGAGATCATCAGGCAACGGCGCAACCGCAACAAACAGACTCGCTAACTCCTAATTCATTCTTCACAATAAAGTCTTGAAGTGTGCGACTATTTTCACGTACATTTGCAGATATGGCGCGTTGGGTGGTTCTTGTCATACTGATATCAGTTGCAGTTTCTTGTACTGTTCGCAAACCGACTTTGCGCGAACCTGTTGTGGCTGAATTCCAGCACAGCAATCGCCCCGAAGTTATGGAAACGCTTACGAAGATTCTCGATGCCGAACAAATTCCAATCTCTCGAACTGACTTGCAAAAGGGCACCATCGAAAGCGACAGCTTTGAGGTGCTTCCCGAGTATTGCGACTGCGGCATGAATTTCTTCGGAGCACAGTATCCGGGAACACGGCGCGGTAAAATGCGTATCCTCTTGAGTGGAAGCGCCGAAACGAAAATCAAGTTTGAGTTTGCTACATTGCTGAATATCACGGCAAATGGTCGAAAAGTGAAATGCACTTCCTTTGGACTGCTTGAGGACAAAATCATCACCGAGCTGGAAAAGCGCTTAGGTATTGCGAGGTCGAATGCGCAAGATTGAAGTGCGTTCCGGCGGGATTCTCGAAAAAGGCGCCATCCATACCTATCAGCTCTTCCGTCTGACAATCGACAGCGTGCGCTATATGTTCACGCGGCCAAGCTACTTCGATACGATTCTCGAACAGATGTACCAAATCGGTGTGCGCTCGCTGTCAATCGTCTTGCTCACTTGCTTCTTCACCGGCATGGTGCTGGCCCTGCAAACTGGCTATCAGATCGCCCGCTTTGGCGCCAAGGTCTACATCGGCGTTGTCGTCGCACTCTCGATGGTGCGTGAGCTCGGACCCGTGTTGACGGCACTGGTGGTTGCTGGTCGAGTTGGCGCCGGAATTGCCGCCGAACTCGGATCTATGCAAGTCACTGAGCAAATCGACGCCATGCGCGCCATGGCTACTAATCCCGTAAAGAAACTGGTCACCACGCGCTTGATTGCACTGTTGATAATGCTGCCAATCCTTACCGTCATCGGCGACATCGTCGGTATCATCGGCGGCATGTTGATCTCGATGTATTCTCTCGGACTCGATTTTAGTTTTTATAAATCGTCAACCATTCAGGCATTGGCACTGCAGGACATTTTCACCGGCCTGGCAAAACCGGTCGTCTTTGCCTTCATCATTGCATTGGTCGGTTGTCATCTCGGACTCACAACCAGCGGCGGTACTGAAGGCGTCGGCAAATCCACGACAATGTCGGTGGTGACTTCTTCGATTCTCATCTTTCTGTTTGACTTTCTCTTGGTAAAGATTTTCTTCCTGATGTTTGAGACTGGATAGGGTGCATTTGATACATCTCAAGGGTATTCATAAGAGCTTTGGCAGCGCGGAAGTATTGACTGGTGTCGATATGCAAATCGCAGAAGGACAAACCATGGTCATTCTCGGCAAGTCCGGCTCCGGCAAATCTGTCCTGTTGAAACTAATTCTTAGACTTATGTCCGCTGATGCCGGTACCATCATTATTGATGATCAAGACACTACGACCTTCACCGAAGAGCAAATGATTCCGGTTCGCAAAAAGATGGGTATGCTTTTTCAATCCGCAGCGCTTTTTGATTCAATCAATGTTCAGGAAAACGTCGCTTACATGCTGCGTGAACATACCGGCATGTCCAACAGCGAAGTCGAAGACCGTGTCGCTGAGGTCCTCTCATTCGTGCAGTTGAGCGGAGTGCAAAAGAAAATGCCGTCGGACCTCTCCGGTGGAATGAAGAAACGCGTCGCCTTGGCGCGGGCGCTGGCTTTCAAACCGCGCTATCTGCTCTATGACGAGCCGACTACAGGGCTCGATCCGCTCACTTCCAAGGCAATCAATGAGCTGATTCGGAACACGCAGGAAGCTCACGATGTTACATCCATCGTGGTAACACATGATCTGATATCTGCCTTCTACGTTGGCGACCGCTTCGCCTTGATCCGCGACGGCGTCGTTTCTTTCTCCGGCACACCTGATGAATTCAAAGCCTCGACGGATCCGTTCATCGTCGAATACTTAGCCTGCGGGCGGGAGTACAATTAATGTCAAGACAAGTACGCGTCGGGCTGATGGTGCTCCTCGGAATCGTTCTTCTCGTAATCGCTGTGTTTACGATCGGCGACCAGGAAGGCATCTGGAAAAGCAAATACGTTCTGCATGTAAAATACGATGACGTCTTCGGACTGCTTCCCGGTTCGCCTGTCCGACTTTCCGGACTTCGCGTCGGCACTGTCAAGGATATTGAATTTTCTGCAACGGAATCTGGCCGGTTGGAGGTACGTCTCGCGATCGACGAAGCAGTCAAATCGATCATCCGCAGTGACTCAAAAGCGTTCATCGGCACTATGGGATTGTTGGGCGATAAGACCATCGAAATCTCCGCTGGCACCGACACGGCGAAAATCCTCGAAGATGGCGATTACCTTCAAGCTGAGAAATCCTCCTCTATCGAAGGCATCATTGCTGAAGGCGGCGCGGCCGTCGAGAACATTCGCGAAGCTACCATGCACGCCAAACAGATTATCGAGAAGATCAACAACGGCACCGGCTCGCTCGGCCTCTTTGTCAATGATCCCAATGTGTACTTCGACCTCAACAAGTTGCTGATTCTCACCAACAACCTCACCCGGCAACTTGAATCGGGCGAAGGTTCATTCGCCAAGTTCATTACCGATTCAACTTTCTATACCGAAATGCGCAATCTCGCTCTCAATACAAATACACTCTTCGATTCACTCACTAACGGCAGCGGCACATTCGCTCAACTGATGAACGACCCAAAGCCGTTTGAAGATCTCCGCTCAATCATCTCAAGCTGGCGAACAATCACTGACAAGGTCCAAGCCGGCGAAGGCTCCGCCGGTCAATTGTTGACCAACGACACCCTCTATCAGAATCTCAGCCGCACGCTCGACCGAGCCGAAGCTCTCCTTGAAGACTTCCGGCTCAACCCCGGTCGATACATAAAACTCCGAATCTTCTAAGCGTTCATTCCATTTTGAAACCAAAATGAGCGGCTCCTTTCATTGTCGAGCTGCCGGGTCTATTGAATGCTGAAATTGTGAACATTATCACAATCTATTAATATTTTGTGCAGTGCTCCGTCGATAATAGCACGGTCAGTCAACATTCTATCCACTTGGACGTTAAGAGTTGATTGAGGATGGTCCCGTTGCTACAAGAAAGGGCACTGACATTATGATTAGGCAAATTTGCGCGTTCACAATTGCGATTGAGATTCTCATCGCCGGCGTCATCGCGGCGCAGCCCGCTGATAGCGTGGATGTTTCTCCGAGTCAAGGGCCGTTACTCAGTGGTTTCGTTGATGTACGCGGAGTATATTCCAACGGATCTGACAATTCTCACAGGTTCTCAGTTGGACAGGCCGAACTCGATCTGGAGCATATGCTATCTAACCGCGTCGGCATCCTACTGTGTGCCGCCTACAACAGCGACAATGGCGCAATCGAACTTGGCGCCGCTGAACTTCAGTTGACCTTGTACGAAAACGATCAACGGTACCTCAACAACATCAGTCTTGTTGCCGGTCAGTTCGATGTGCCGTTCGGTATCGGCTCGCGCTACTATGCATCGACCGATTGTGAAACCGTTACCTCGCCATGGTTCAGCCAAAGTGTTGGCAACTGGAGCGGGTGGAACGACTACGGCGTGCAAGTGCAAGCCACTTCGCGTTCCGCTAACGCCGTCCTCTTTGCAGTCAACGGTTACGAAGAATCTGCTGAAGTCGTCTACAAAGTTTACAACTGGACCGCCGGTGTTGAAGAAGACTCCATCGGCGTAGTCGTTACCGTTCCCGAAGCTGCTTTCGGCGGAAGATTGGGCATCAACCCTGCAGGTGGTGACATCGAATTGGGAATCTCCGGAAGTGTTGGCATCGATGACCGTGGCGGCGTCGGAATGACACTGCTTGGTAGCGATCTATCATACGACGGCACGCTTTTTGGCTGTCATGGCGAGTTCATCTACAACTCTCTCGATCGAGAAGGCCAACTACAGGTCTCACGCGGCTGCTACTTGCAGGCGCACTGCCATATCGCCACCTGGCGCGTAATCAGTCGATACGCTGCAGCCAACAAGAACGCCGAACCCTGGCAATCACAATACTCGGCTGGAATCGCCTTACCCGTTGCCGTCGGTACAGAACTGCGCTGTGAGTTGATCCGGACTGCCGAACGCAACGCTGTTGCTATGGTCCAAATTGTGGCGGGGTTTTAGCCGAAAATGCGAAGCAACTGTTTCATTCTGCAATCCCGCAATGCCGCACAGGCCAATGACGAGAGCATTTACTTCATCGGCGACCATTGTCGTCGAGAAACTCGATTATATGTCGATAATACTATGGAATCCAACTACTCAAAGGAGAGAGGCAGAAGCACATGAAGAAATTCTTCATCATGTTCCTGGCAACAATGCTCTTAGTAGCATCGCTCCCAGAAACCAGTTCGGCTCAGCAATTCGATAAACTGCTGAGTTCATTAACCAATCTCGAAAACACCTTGCGTGCGATACTCGCCGCGCAAGCTGCAGCTCCGCGCAACCAGGCAGTCATTGCCGACTCGGAAGGTGAGATAATCTCTACACCCGTCCCGGCCAATGACGAGCAAACCTGGATTCTGGCACAGCAACTCAGCGAAGTCGTTGGCGATCTCAAGACTTTCGTCGAAGAGTCCCGCGATGCCGAGAAAGCCCGCCCAAAAAATCCGGCCGCGACTAATCACGGTAAGATCGCGCTCTATGGCGCGGTTCACGGCGCTTACTATCAACGCGCTGGTACTTCGAAAGTCTCAAACTTCGAAATGCGCACCGTGCAATTCGGCGCTATCGGATCAATCAACGATTGGTCAAGCTACCAATTCATCGGCGAATTCGCCAAGTCTCCGTTTTTGCTTGATGCCAAGCTCACGATCAAGGCATCGAAGCACGTAAGTTTCGAAGCCGGTCAATACAAACCGCCGTTTTGCACCGATAACGTCCGTTCAACGACCGCCATGCCGTTCCCAGCTGCCTCAATGGCTAAGACCCTCGGCCCGGGCCGCGATATGGGTGCCGCAGTATCCTACGAGCACGTTCTTAAGGCTGCTACCGTAAAAGTCACCGGCGGTATTTTCAACGGCGCCAACATCAATTCCGCCGACCTCAATCGTGACAAGAACTTCATCTCGCGTGTCGAAGCCAAAGTCGGCAAGACGTTGACGTTCGCCGGCAACATGATCGCCGGCAAGACCAACGCCGTGGATTCGCTCAAACAGAATCTCGACACTTGGGGCGGTTCGGCAACCTGGTCGTGGCAGCGCTCGATCGTCGAAGGCGAATTCATCCGTTCGCAGGTCGGTAGCGTTGACAAGTCCGGCTGGTACCTTTGGGCAGGCCAGACTTTTGCCACCGGCAGCAAATTCGTTCCGGAAATTCAACTGCTTGCTCGTGTCGAACAACTCGACGGCAACCTCGATTTCGACGGAGACCGTCTTAATCGTTACACCCTCGGCACGAACCTGTTGATCGACGGCAAATATACCAAGCTCCAGATCAACTATATGGTGAATAACGAGGAATCAAATTCAATCGATAACAATGAGATGATTGTCAATTTACAGATAGCATTTTAGCGATAAACGCGACGCAATTCTGCGGCGGCTTTCGAGAATATCGGAAGCTGTCGCGCTTTGACCGTTCGCACAGGAGGAGAACAATGACTGATAAGCCCGCCCAAGCTTACTAACTGGGTAAAAGGGGTTTGAAGATCAGAACAGATCGCAATACGCTTTCGAACGGTTCACTACAGGCGATTGAGATTGATCAGGCGATTGAAAGAAGATTTTTCAAACACGGGAGTTGAGAATGAGTTGGAAAGATATCAAAATCGGGAAGAAACTGTACATCGGTTTCGGATTGGTGCTCGCACTAACACTGTTGGTTGGATGGGTCGGTTTTAGCGGCCTGTCAACTCTGGAAAAGGAATACACAAAAGCTGATGGAGCAATGGAAATCGAAATTTCGGTGAAAGACCTTGCTGTTGCCCGTCGCGATTTTACCATTGTGGCTGATCCCAAGACGGCAGAACGTTGCGTCGAACTGCTCGACAAAATCGATGGACAAATTGAAGCCCTGAAGGGCATAGTCGATACCGACGAAATGCCCAAAGTCGAAGCGATTGAAAATTTCAGCGACGAATATGCTGAGATATTCAAAGACTGGATCAAGGTGCGGTCCAGCGCTGCTGAGTTGGTTGCGAAAATTGACAAAGCTGAAGAGCAAGCCCGCGACATCATACGCTATGGCAACGCAACTCGCTTTCTCGCCAACCTGCAAGATGTCCGCGTGCCACT
The DNA here is from genome assembly GCA_016708315.1 of bacterium. Lineage (NCBI taxonomy): Bacteria > bacterium. Next base: position 83,050 of record JADJGC010000009.1, on the reverse strand, counting down.
AAAAGACTATCTGCTTAAACACGACGAAGCACGCGTGAACACTGCTCTGGATCGACTGAATGATCTTATCCGCGAATCCAACGGCACCAGCGGGAATCTTGCTATGGCGCTAAACACAATGAAGAACGAACTTCAGGCTTACCAAAGCAATCGCAAAGATATCGTCGCCGCTAACGAAAAATTGGTCCCGCTGGCAGCGAAATTTGTCGAATCAACCGTCACCGCCGAAGAGCATTTTGACGCGGGCGCGCAATCTGCACAATCCGCGGCAACGACACTCGCTCTCATTATCGTGTTTGCCGCTCTCGCAATTGGAGCAGGCGTTGCTTTCGTAATCGCAAAAGCCATCTCGCGTCCGCTTGCCGAAATCACCCGCGTGGCAAACGATGTCGCAGTCGGCGACGTCCAGCATGATATTCACATCCAGCAGAAGGACGAAATTGGAGTATTGGCCAATTCATTCCGTGACTTGATCGACTACATGAAGAACCTTGCTGGCGCCGCGACTCAAATCGCCGCCAACAATCTCACCGTGCAAGTTGAACCAAAGTCCGACAAAGACGCTCTTGGCGTCGCTTTCAAGACCATGACCAACAATCTCTCGAACATGATCAAAGAACTCACCGACAACGCAACTCAGCTTGTTAGTGCGTCGACTGAGATCGCCTCATCTTCAGAGCAAATGGCTCGCGGTTCATCGGAACAAACCAGCCAAACAGCTCAGGTCTCCAGCGCCGTCGAAGAAATGACTGCGACCATAGTCGAGTCTTCCAAAAACGCCGGCGAAGCCTCAACCATGGCGCGCGAAGCCGCCAGTGCCGCAACCGAAGGCACCAAGGTCGTTTCGCAAACGATCGAAGGCATGAACAAGATCGCCAAGGTGGTGCAGGACTCAGCTAACACCATTCAGGCACTGGCAAAGTCATCCGATCAAATTGGCGAAATCATCGGCGTCATCGATGACATCGCCGACCAAACCAACCTGCTGGCATTGAATGCCGCCATCGAAGCCGCTCGTGCTGGTGAACAAGGCCGCGGCTTTGCCGTCGTCGCCGACGAAGTTCGCAAACTCGCCGAGCGTACGACCAAGGCAACCAAAGAGATTACCGACATGATCAAAGGCATCCAGGCCGATACCAAGGGCGCCGTCGTTTCGATGGAACAAGGTATTCACGAAGTCGATGGCGGTCGTCAGTTGGCCGACAGAGCCGGTGAGAGCCTCAACGCCATTCTGGGCTTCTCCCAGCGCGTGCAGGATATGATCCAGCAGATCGCTTCGGCCGCCGAACAGCAGTCAGCGGCTTCGGAACAGATTGCCCGCAATGTTGAGTCGATCGCGAATGTGACCAAGGAAAACGCCGCCGGTATCGAGCAGTCAGCTTCAGCCGCCGAGCAATTGAATCGTCAGGCCGAAGGTCTGCAGATCATGGTCGGCAAGTTCCAGGTCAGAAAGTAAGCGACGGAAGGAAGTTACTATGGAAGATAATGAAACCAAAGTCGCGCGGAGACAGTCGGACGAAATCCTGCAACTCGTGAGTTTCCAGATCGGAACTGAAGAGTTCGGTGTGGACATTCTCAAAGTGCAAGAAATCAACCGCATGGTGGATATCACCAAGGTCCCGCGTTCGCCGGAGTTTGTCGAGGGCATCATCAATTTGCGCGGAAAGGTGATCCCAATCATTGACCTGCGCAAAAGATTCAATATGGAACTGAGCGCCCACGACAAAAATACCCGCATTGTCGTCGTCGACATTGAAGGCCAAACGATGGGTATGGTCGTAGACTCCGTTTCCGAAGTCCTGCGCATTCCCGCCTCGACAATCGAACCGACGCCAGACGTTGTAACCTCGGTCGAATCCGAATACATCCGTGGCGTCGCTAAGCTCGACAATCGCCTGTTAATCCATCTGGACCTCTCCAGAATCTTATCCGGCGAAGAAAGGCACGTGCTTACTGAATTGTAAGAACAAACACTCGAGGGTAAACACGTGGTGCCGCTGGTCCGAAGTCCGGACCACTGCGCCGTAGGGTTTACTCATTAAATCGTGAAGATGAGGGCGTTGGCTGAAATTGCTATCGCCCTCTTTCTTTTGGACAATCTCCAGCCGCAAGGCAAGTATTGGGACATAAACACCGGGGTGCAGGCAACATTCTATAGCAAGGAGTTGAGTGACAATGAACATTCTGAAGAGGTTAAGTGTCAAGAGTAAGCTGGTTCTGCTACTTATGGTATTCGTGACTGGCTTCACAGCCTTTGGTGTGACCTCTTTCATGCTAACAAGAGAAATGCAGGTAAACGGCCCGGTATACAGTGAGATCGTTGCAGGAAAGGATCTTATCGCCGACATTCTCCCTCCACCCGAGTATATCATCGAATCGTATCTGGTTGTTCACCAATTGGCGAAAGCCTCGGAAACGACTAAGATCAGGGATCTTGAGAATCGCCTTGAACAGCTCCAGACAGACTTTGATACTCGTCATGAGTTTTGGGTGGACCTGCTTCCGCAGGGGGAATTGAAAAGAAAGCTGGTCGAGACTTCGTATCGACCGGCGACAGATTTCTATGATTTAGTTGAGAAGGACCCTGCCGTACGGCGTGGCGATCTGCGCGAAGCCAACAGATTGGTCGACGGACAACTGACCACACTCTATGACGAACATCGCACTGCAATTGACAAAGTCGTGCAGTTGGCGAATCAACAAAACTCCAATACGGAGAAGCTGGCAGGTGAAAAGATTCTCTCGGGCACAATCATCTTACTCTCAATCACTCTTGCCACTCTACTGGCAGTTTCATTTCTGGGAATCTGGATTACACACCAGATCGTAAGACCTGTTCGCGCGCTCAACAAGGTCGCCGATGAAGTCGCAATGGGCGATGTCAACGTCAAGATCGATGTCGATTCAAACGACGAGATCGGAAAGTTGGCTGAATCGTTCCGTAATTTAGTCAACTACCTGAAAGGTCTTGCCGATGCTGCCACGCAGATTGCTGCCAACAATCTAACCGTGCAAGTCGAGCCGAAGTCTGACAAGGACGCTCTCGGCGTCGCTTTCAAAACCATGACCCACAATCTATCCAACATGATCAAGGAGCTCACCGACAACGCAACTCAGCTTGTCAGTGCATCAACCGAGATTGCCTCATCATCAGAGCAAATGGCCCGCGGCTCTTCAGAGCAAACCAACCAAACTGCGCAAGTCTCCAGTGCTGTCGAAGAAATGACCGCCTCGTCGCGTCATCGGTGGCGTCGACTACCGCCGCATCGAGGGGGCCGCCGGTGCGGCAATTGAAGGCACAAAGATCGTCTCGCAAACCATTGACGGTATGAACAAGATCGCCTCGGTCGTGCAAGACTCTGCCGCCACCATTCAGGCACTGGCAAAGTCATCCGACCAAATTGGCGAAATCATCAGCGTCATCGATGACATTGCTGACCAGACGAACTTGCTGGCGCTTAACGCCGCTATCGAAGCTGCCCGCGCCGGTGAACAAGGGCGTGGATTCGCTGTTGTTGCCGACGAGGTCCGCAAACTCGCCGAGCGTACGACCAAAGCAACCAAAGAGATCACGGATATGATCAAGGGTATTCAGTCGGACACGAAGGGCGCCGTCGTTTCGATGGAGCAAGGTATTCACGAAGTCGAAGGCGGCCGTCAATTGGCTGACAAGGCTGGCGAGAGCCTCAATGCCATCCTTGACTTCTCCAGCGTGTTCAGGATATGATCCAGCAGATTGCCTCCGCCGCAGAAGAGCAGTCATCCGCCTCAGAACAGATCGCCCGCAACGTTGAATCAATTGCAAACGTGACAAGGAAAACGCCGCCGGTATCGAGCAATCGGCTTCAGCCGCTGAACAGCTCAACCGCCAGGCCGAAGGTCTGCAATCAATGGTCGGCAAGTTCCAGGTCAGTAAATAAGCGACGGAAGGCAGACACCGTGGAAGAAAATGTTACCATAGTTGCGCGGAGACAATCGGGATCGAAAAGTAGAGTGACTCCGATCATCTTATCGACCTGCGAGAACGTTTCAATATGGAAATGTGCGCGCTTGAGAAACGTAAACGCGTGTTCGCCTTTGTCATCGACTGCCATTTCATGGCAACAATGATGCAAATCCAATGTCTATCAATGGAGCCAGAGCCGCGTCTAACAATGCGGCTCGTGCAAATCTGGCAGGCCAAGAGAACGCACAACTGTTCAAACAATACCCAATTGTTGCAGTTAGAATATGGCAAAAAAGTCGATAAACTTTAACAGTTGATGAGCTGATTGAGTGATTCTGAAGCAAAGGGATGTAAGAAGTCAGAGAAAGCAAAAAGGGCACCGTTACATTTCATCCTACCATTCCGATTCCGCCGACGATGACCTGACCGACTAAGAAGTAACAACAAACTGAATCAACTAACTTAAAACCAAAAAACATCTAGGAACACTAAAGGAGAGGGCATCATGAGTTGGAAAGACATCCAAATCGGCAAGAAACTCTACATCGGCTTTGGAATCGTCATTGTCTTGACGATCATTGTCGGTTACGTCGGCTTTAGCGGTCTTAACACCGTCGAACGTCGCGCAGGCAATGTCAACTTTGCTGAGCATTACAAAATTCAATGCAAGAAACGGCTTCGATCCGTCGCGACTTCACTATGACCGGCGAAGAAGAGTATGCCGAAAAACTCAAGGCGAAACTTGAAGAAATTTTCAAGGGCCTTGATGAACTCAAGTCAGGCCTGGCCACGCAGGAAGACCGTGACGAAGTTGACGAGGCCCGCAAATTGGCTGAACAGTATAACAAAACATTCTCGTCTTACTACACTCAATACCGCAAGGCAGAGGAATCTCCCAAGAGAGATAGAAACCGCAAACAAGGTCAGTCAGTTAATTGAATCATACCCTGCACTGTACCTCAGTTTCTTGAATGCCGGATTCAAATTCTTTATTTCCTTTGGAAAGGCGAAGACAAATACTACGACCGATTTGAAGATGAAATTCAGGACTTCAATCGCAAGGCCGGTTCCAATAGCAACATTTCTCAGCGTCTCGCGAATACGTTGGCGCCATATAAGGCACCCGTCAACGCACAACATGAAGCCGGAAATACTTGGCCGAAAGTCAGGCAATCAATCGCGAATTCCGGGCAAAACTCGATGACATCGCCACCGGCCAGTCCAAGAAAATGGCATCCGACATCGGCACCGCAACAACGATGTCAATGGTATTTGCATTCGCTGCTGTTTTGATTGCCGGGTTTGTAGCCTACTTCATCGCTCGCGGCTTGTCGCTGCCACTTAAACAAATTGCCAATATCGCCGGCGAAATCGCTATCGGTGACATTCAACACAACATCGATATCAGACAAAAAGACGAAGTCGGCGCGCTTGCCGATTCCTTCCGTGCCCTGATTGACTACATGAAGAATCTTGCCGGCGCCGCGACTCAGATCGCCGCAAACAACCTTACCGTGCAAGTCGAACCGAAATCCGAAAAGGACGCTCTCGGCGTCGCCTTCAAAACGATGACCAACAATCTCTCGAGCATGATCAAGGAACTCACCGACAACGCTACTCAACTTGTCAGTGCATCAACCGAGATTGCTTCATCTTCAGAGCAAATGGCTCGCGGCTCCTCGGAGCAGACCAGCCAGACTGCTCAAGTCTCCAGTGCCGTCGAAGAGATGACCGCGACAATCGTCGAGTCGTCGAAGAACGCCGGTGAAGCTTCCGGTATGGCGCGCGAAGCCGCCAGTGCCGCTACCGAAGGCACCAAGGTCGTCTCGCAAACCATCGAAGGCATGAACAAGATCGCCAAGGTAGTGCAAGACTCAGCCAATACCATTCAGGCATTGTCGAAGTCATCCGACCAGATTGGCGAAATCATCGGCGTAATCGATGACATCGCCGATCAGACCAACTTGCTGGCATTGAATGCGGCTATCGAAGCTGCTCGCGCCGGTGAACAGGGACGTGGCTTTGCCGTTGTCGCTGACGAAGTTCGCAAACTCGCTGAACGTACAACCAAAGCGACCAAAGAGATCACTGACATGATCAAGGGAATCCAGTCAGATACCAAGGGCGCCGTCGTTTCAATGGAGCAAGGTATTCACGAGGTCGATGGTGGTCGTCAATTGGCCGACAGAGCCGGCGAAAGCCTTAACGCGATTCTTGGTTTCTCCCAGCGCGTGCAGGATATGATCCAGCAAATCGCGTCAGCAGCCGAACAGCAGTCGGCAGCTTCCGAACAGATCGCCCGCAATGTCGAATCGATCGCAAATGTGACCAAGGAAAACGCCGCCGGTATCGAGCAGTCAGCGTCAGCCGCCGAGCAATTGAATCGCCAGGCCGAAGGTCTGCAATCCATGGTCAGCAAGTTCCAGGTCAGAAAGTAAGCGACGGGAGGAAGATACAATGGAAAACAAAGATACAAAAGTCGCGCGGAAGCAGTCGGATGAAATCCTGCAACTGGTGAGTTTCCAGATCGGATCTGAAGAGTTCGGTGTGGACATTCTCAAAGTGCAAGAAATCAACCGCATGGTGGACATCACCAAAGTTCCGCGCTCACCCGAGTTTGTCGAGGGCATCATCAACCTGCGCGGCAAGGTGATCCCGATCATCGACCTGCGCAAACGTTTCAACATGGAACTGAGCGCTCACGACAAGAACACCCGCATTGTCGTCGTCGACATCGAAGGCCAAACGATGGGTATGGTCGTAGACTCCGTTTCCGAAGTCTTGCGCATTCCCGCATCGACACTCGAACCAACCCCTGATGTAGTTACCTCGGTCGAATCCGAATATATCCGTGGCGTCGCCAAGTTGGAAAATCGTCTCTTGATTCATCTGGACCTCTCAAAGATCCTCTCAGGTGAAGAAAGACATGTTTTAGCCGATTTATAGAAGGTAGGGTAGACTTAAAGAGGGTTTGACAAACAACTCGATCTTCTGCCGGTTGTTTCGCGTAAGCGAAAAGCAACCGCTCTCTTAGTGCAATAAAATGGGCGCCGGTCGAAATGACTGACGCCCTCACTATTTTGCTTGCACGTCGCCGCTTGCGCCGGTTGGGAATCAACCGCGCACAGGTATCGTATGAAGAATTGAAATTCACGGATAAAATACTTGGACGCCGAATCCGAAAGGGCAGAAGTGCTATGCGAATCAAACTGAACATCATGGGCAAGGTGATGCTGCTTACGAGTACTCTCTTGGTTGCTGCTATTGCAATCAACGTCTTTATCTCGAGCCGGCAGAATGCGAAGTATCTTACCGAAGCCGCCAAAACCGACATTGCGAGATTGGCGTCGGTCGCAACCCAACTATGCGAGCTCCAGGCCCTCAATGCTGGCGACAAAGTCAAATCAGATCTGAACATGGCACGACTTGCCCTGAACAATATCGGTGGCCGTGATGTTACCCTGCGCGATGGCCGTCTGTTGCTCAATGGCCGCGAATTTAACGACGACACCAAGTTCGTCGATGACATCACTCAACGCACCGGATCATTCTGCACTATCTTCATGAAAGATGGCAGCCGCGCCGTTCGCATCGCCACCAGCGTCAAAGACAAAACAGGAAAACGCGCTGTCGGTACTCCGCTGTCCGACAAGGTCTATGACGAAGTGTTTAAAAACGGACGTACCTTCGTGGGCCGTGCTGTCGTCGTCGACGATTGGTATGTGACTGCCTACGAACCGATCCGCGACAACTCCGGCACCATTGTTGGTGCACTATTCTGCGGCACCAAAGAGCAATCACCGCTGCTTCGTTCCGCTCTGCTCGGCCAAAAAATCGGTCAAACCGGCTATGCCTATGCCATTGACACCAAAGGTGTTCTCAAAATCCATCCTGCCAAAGAAGGCGCCGATATCAGCAACTATGCATTCATTCAGGAGATGATGAAGAAAGGCCCTGAACTTGGCGAAAATGAAGTCGGTTGGATCGTCTATCCTTGGGTAAACAAGGAACTGGGCGATACCAAAGAACGCGACAAAATCGTGGCTTATACCTATTTCAAGGAATGGGAATGGATCATCGGCGTCGGCAGCTACCTCGATGAATTCACTGCGCCGATCAGTCAGAGCAGAAATTTCTTGCTCATTGTTGGCGGAGTCATTCTCGCAGTCGGCTTGTTTCTCACCTTCACTTTCTCGCGGTCAATCAGCCGCCCCATACAACGACTCGCTAAAGTCGCCGGACAAATTGCCGGCGGAAACATCGATGTTAAGATAGATACGACCTCTACAGATGAAATCGGCACTCTCGCCCGATCCTTCGACCAATTGACCGATTACATCAAATACATGGCGACTGCCGCGCAGAATATTGCCGCCAAGAATCTCACCGTTGAGGTCGAGCCGCGTTCCGACAAGGACATTCTCGGGCATGCGTTCAAGAGCATGGTTGCCAATCTCCGTGGAATGGTAACCGAACTCGGCGACAACGCCTCCCAACTTGTCAGCGCTGCTACTGAAATCGCGTCCTCCTCCGAAGAAATGGCGCGCGGTGCGCAACAACAGACCGATCAAACCGCGCAAGTCTCCAGCGCCGTCGAAGAGATGTCGGCGACAATCATGGAGACCACCAAGAACGCCGGTGAAGCTGCTGACACCGCCAAGCAAGCTGCAACTGCAGCCCGCGAAGGCGCCATCATTGTCTCGCAGACTATGTCCGGTATGAATCGCATCGCCGAAGTCGTCCAGAAATCCGCCAGTACCATCCAGGACCTCGCAAAGTCCTCCGACAAGATTGGCGAAATCATCGGCGTGATCGACGACATCGCCGACCAAACAAATCTACTCGCTCTTAACGCCGCTATCGAAGCCGCTCGTGCCGGTGATCAGGGACGCGGATTTGCAGTAGTCGCTGATGAAGTTCGCAAACTTGCAGAGCGCACCACCAAGGCTACCAAAGAAATCACTGACATGATTCGCGGTATTCAAACCGACACCGTTGGCGCCGTAACTTCGATGCAGGAAGGTATCAGCGAAGTCGACAGCGGCCGCCAACTCGCCGACAAAGCCGGCGAAAGTCTCAACGCCATCCTCGAATTTGCTCAACGTGTTCAAGAGATGGTCGGACAAATGGCAAGAGCTTCCGAAGAGCAATCTTCCGCTTCAACCCAGATCGCCATCAACATCGAGTCGATTGCCAACGTGACCAAAGACAATGCCGGTGGAGTCGAACAAGCCGCCGCCGCCGCTGAACAACTCAGCCGACAGGCGGAAGGTCTGAGCGCAATGGTCAGTCGCTTTAAGCTCACTGGTGGCAACACGACCGCTATAGCCCTTGCAAAGAATGACCACATCGGCTACATGGAAACCCTCCGCAAGACCATAGACGGCAAGGTCGCCATTTCCACCTGGAAGGGCGTCGACGATCACCACTGCCGATTCGGCAAATGGTACTATTCTGTCGATGCCGCCGAATTCACCGACATGACGGAATTTCGCGCAATCGCCGAACCTCATAAACGTGTGCACCAGTTTGGCAATCAAGCCGTCTCTGCGTTCAAAAACGGTGACAAAGCTGGTGCGAAAGAGGCGTATTCTCGCGCAGTGACCGCCTCCCACGATGTCATCGCTGCCGTCGAAAAGCTGCTCGCAATCACTACGTCGCGAGCAATTTCCAAATCCTAAACCTGTCTCCGAGGGACGAGCCGAAGAAGTTCGTCCCTCGGACACCGGGGGGCCCCCCGCTCTCTCCGCTCAGTCAATTGTAGACATCAAGGGACATTAATCTGTCATTCCCCGTAGTTTCTTGTAACAAACACATCCTGTTTTGCGTAACTTGTCGCGATGATCTCAGTCAACAATGTGACAAAACGCTTCGGGCAAATCACTGCCGTCGATAACGTCTCCCTTGAAGTCAAGAAAGGCGAGATCTTCGGCTTGCTCGGCCCTAACGGTGCCGGCAAGTCTACGGCTATCAATATGATGGTTGGTGCAATTGCCCCCGACTCAGGCAGTATCACACTCGAGAATCTTGGCAATCCCCGGCAACCGTCGGCGCGCAATCACATCGGCGCCGCACCGCAAGCGTTGGCGATCTATGAAGAACTTACCGCCGAGGAAAATCTCCGCTTCTTTGGCAGTATGTATGGACTGCGCGGAGCGAATCTGAAATCGCGTGTCGAATGGTCGCTCGAACTTTCCGGCTTGCTCGATCGCCGCAAAGATATCGTCTCCAAATACTCCGGCGGAATGAAACGCCGCCTCAACATCGTCTGCGGCTTGGTTCATGACCCGCAAATTGTCTTCCTCGACGAACCGACTGTCGGCGTGGATCCGCAATCGCGCAACGCAATTTTCGATCAAATCGAGATGCTCAAGAAACTTGGCCGCACGGTCATCTATACAACCCACTACATGGAAGAAGCTCAGCGCCTGTGCGACCGCGTCGCCATCATCGATCACGGCAAAATTCTCGACATCGACACAGTCAAGAATCTCCTTGCCCGGCACGGCGGTGAAGCCGTTGTCATCGCACAGATGGAATCACCTCCAGCGGAAACAATCAAACTCCCCGGTGTTCGCGACGGCTTGACTTTACGCTTCGAATCTAACCAACCATTCGCAGATGTGCTCGCGCTTCAAGCGCAAGGCGTCTCTTTCTCGGAATTGCACATCGAACGCCCCGATCTGGAGAGTGTCTTCCTTAACCTCACGGGACGAAGGTTACGCGACTAATGCGAGCAATCATCAATCTTGCCATAAAAGATCTGCGCCTGTTGGTTCGCGACAAAATGGGATTGTTCTGGGTCATCGTGTTCCCGCTTCTGATGGCGCTTTTCTTCGGCTCAATCTTCTCTTCCAGCGGTGGCGGTGCTCGCTCTTTGCGAATCGCAACTGTGCAGGAGCACGTCAGTCCGTTAGGGAAGATCTTCTACGACGAACTCGCGAAGTCCGAAGCCCTTCAAGTAACTCCGTTGCCACGCGACAGCGCACGCATGCTTGTTACTCGTGGCACATTGGTAGCCTACGTCGAATTTATTGGCGGAGGCGACAATGCCTTCAGCATGTTCGCCGATAACGATAACTCAATCCAAGTCGGTATCGATCCCGCCCGACGCGCTGAAGCTGGCTATCTTAATGGGTTGATTAGTCAGGCATATTACAAACTGATGCAATCATCTATGATGGATTCACAAGCATGGCGGAATTCAATCAAACAAGAACATGCCAAACTCGACACCACAGCCGGAGTCGAAGGCTCTACCAAGGGCATACTCGGCGATCTCTATTCTACGCTTGATACGTTCCTGGTTACTCTCAATACACTCGACTCGGCAACCGCTGACAGCGGCGGCACATCATCGGCAGGATTCGGTCAGATCAAGATCGACTTCAAGGACGTTGCATTGCAAAGCATCAAACCTCGCTCATCGTTCGAAATCACCTTCCCGCAATCCCTGCAGTGGGCGCTGATCGGCTGCGCGGCAGCATTCGCGCTTTCAATCGTCGTCGAACGCACTCGCGGCACGTTTATGCGTTTGCGTCTGGCGCCGATTTCGCGATTCCAAATTCTCGCCGGCAAGGGACTCGCCTGCTTTATCGCCAGCTCACTCACTTGCTTCACGCTGCTCGCAATCGGAATTCTCATCTTCAAAGTCAACGTCGGCTCTCCGATTGGTTTGCTTGCTGCAGTTTTCAGCGCAGCATTTTGCTTCGTTGGATTAATGATGATGATGAGTGTGCTCGGCAAGACTGAAGCGTCCGTCTCCGGCACCGGCTGGGGACTGTTTATGGTCTTCTCAATGACCGGTGGCGGAATGGTACCGCTGATGATGATGCCTCCGTGGATGGCCACCATGAGCAACTTCAGCCCGGTCAAGTGGAGTATCCTTGCCCCCGAAGGCGCAATCTGGCGCGGATTTGGCTTTATGGAAATGCTCCAGCCTGTGGGAATCTTGCTCGCAATCGGCGTTGTTGGATTCACAATCGGAGTCGCCATCCTGCAGCGCAGCGACGGCTAAAAACGCTAACCGATCGGGCTCAACTAATCGCCCGCAACCGCCGCGATACCAAAATCCCCAGCAACGACACCACAATCGCCAGATATCCAACATACTGGTAATTCACCAATGCTCCGGAAGCGTCCTTCGTTACGATCACACCGGCAATCGTGGCTGCAATACCCGCCGTGATTTGCTGGACCGACGAGTTTATGCTCATGAAACTGCCTCGGCTCTGCGGCGTAACCGTCGAAGTTATCATCGTAGTCGCCGGTACCCAGCGCCCGCTGGAGGTCACGAAGAATATCGTCGTTACCAAGAGAGCCAATGGCAGCGCGGTCTTTGGAAGATTCGTTAGAGCGAACACCGGTATCAGAGTCAATAGCGCAAACGTCATGAACACGCGAGGCTTGCCGATTCTATCGGCGAGTCTGCCGATTGCTGGCGAAGTGAATATCGTCACGGCTCCGCCAATCAGGTATATGTACGTCAAATCCGACTCGCTGAAACCGACGTTCGCTACCATATAAGGACTTAGAAACGGAATAATCGAAAAATGTCCCATCACCAACATGATTGTAAAACATAGCGCCGACAGCTGATTGCTGTTCTGCGCCAGGTTCGCCAGTATCCTGAACGGACTCGGGTGCGCTACATCGCTGTTCATATGCCCTTGTAGCTTCGGCATCGACGCAACTATCAATCCCAATATCACCGAACTCAAGATGCCAAGGAATATGAACGGTGCATGCCACGAATACTGGTTCGCCATGAACAAACCGAATGGCACGCCTACTACTGATGCAACCGAAAATGCTCCCATCACAATGCCGATAGCCGTTGCCCGCCGAAATTCCGGAATCACGTCGCCAATGATCGATAGTATCAGCGCCGAAATCACTCCGCCAAATGCGCCCGTCACGATTCGCGCTGAAAGCAGCAACTGATAGTTAGGCGCCAGCGCGCAGGCAAATGTCCCGATCACAAAACCGGTGTAAGCGATCATCAGCGCCTTCTTGCGGTCAAACCGGTCAAGCACAAATGCCCCGATAAAACTCGATACACCGGCGCTGAACGTATAGGTCGATACCAAGGCAGAAAATTGCTGCGGGGAAATGTCAAACAGTCGCATCAGCTGCGGACCGAGCGGCATCATTATCATGAAATCGACGATATGCGTGAAATTGATCGCCGCAAGCGTGAATAGCAGTAGTTTCTCTCGCTTCATACGTTAGGATGAAACGAATGAGTAGAGGCAAAGGTTCCTGAAATCAATTTGTAATCGGTAACGCAATGTCCAACGCGATCTTCCAGTGACCGTCGTCGCCGCGACGCCATACACGATGGTAACTCAGCGCAGTGACCGGCGCTATGGTGCTTTTCTTGTCCCACTGCTTGGCGATTCCGTAAGCATAGCCGAAATCATCACCCTCGGAAGTACTGACGAAGTTCGTCTTCAATGACATCATCAGTTCAGCATCCTTGTATACCGATGCTGCAGCCGCCTTGCCGACAAACGGAAAATCGCCATCGCGATAAATTCTCGCATCATCGGCAAAAAACTTCGCAAAACTCGCCACCGCGCCTTCCGTCGAAGACATCGCCGAATACAGCGACTCCGCCTGCGCAAGTGTCTCATTTGAAGCCGGAATCGCCAGACCCGATTTCTTCGGTGCCGCCGCTGTTACGGAATTTCCGATAGTCAGAGTTGTCACCTTCGTTTCAGGCTTGTCGTGGCTGTTGCCCAAATCCGCCATGACTTTGAATTTGCCGTCGGGCTGCCTTTTCCAGATCGATACGAAATGCCCGTGATAAACCGGCACCGTGTCCGAATTCTCTGTCCGAAACTCGTACGGCCCGGTCGATAGACCCATATCCCCGGACTTTGAAGCAAGTACATAGATTGGCCACCAACTCAGTTGCGCCGTATTCGGCGGTCGGCTGGCATACCAAAGTTTGCCGTTCACGGTTTCTGGACGAAATACGACAGCTTCATCGTGAAGATATTCCAGAAACGCCAGTGTCATCGTTGTATCCGACGCCATCTTGGCAAATGCCAATTCCGTCTCGGCGATCTGTTTGGCAGCTTCTTCTGGTGTCGCGGCATAACCGTTCATAGTGAATATTGCTCCGATTGCGAATATTATCAGCGTGAGTGCGATCTTTCTCATCGCGAATTCCTTTCTCGCTTTTCTGCTCTCAGGCGCAGTTTGGCGCCTTGATATTACGAACTAATAACTGGTTTGTTGTATCAGAGTCTTGGATGACTTTGAATACAATATTGAGAAACTCTATACTGTGAAACAAGCACAGAAATCTTGCCGCGGCGGACATCTTATGCAACATTGCCGCCGCAATACTCGTTTTACAACTGCAGGTCGTTGACCGGCTTGCAGAGTGGAGGAGTGTACTTGCAGAATCACGTTCGTTTGCTGGGGATTCTCTTCATCATTTGGGGAATCCTGTCGATCGTTTTCGGCCTGATCATCTTTGGGCTATTCCTCGGTGGCGGTTTCCTCACCGGTGATGAAGAGGCATTTGCGGTCCTGTCTATCATTGGCGTCATCGTCGGAGCGTTTTGCGTCGTGACTGGAATCCCCGAAATCATCGGCGGCTGGGGATTGTTGCGCAAAATGCAGTGGGCACGAATAGTCGTCTTGATTATGGCAGTATTCAACGTCATCAATCCGCCGTTAGGCACGGCTTTGGGCGTCTATGCTTTCTGGGTGCTATTCAACCCGGATTGCAAGGCTATGCTCACGTAGGCGTATCCGGCCTGCCTGGCCTCTGAACAACCAATCGCCATCCGTCGTCATAAGATGTGATTGACGGATTGCGGCAATTTCATAATCGTAGATATAATAAATCCAAATAAACCATCTCATAAACAGGAGATTCCCTCATGTCCCGTGTCGTGCATTTCGAAATCCATGTCGATGACCCCGATCGCGCTGGAAAATTCTACACCGATGTCTTTGGCTGGAAATTTGACAAGTGGGAAGGGCCGATGGACTACTGGCTCATCTCGACAGGCGATAAATCTTGCCCCGGCATCGATGGCGGGATGATGAAGCGCCGCGACCCGATGGGCAATGTCTACAACACCATTGGTATCGAATCTATCGATAGGTCAATCGAGCAAATCACCAAAGCTGGCGGCACTATCGTCGTCCCCAAGATGCCGATTCCCGGCGTCGGTTGGCTCGCATACTTCAAGGACACCGAAGGCAATATCTTTGGCGTCATGCAGCCCGACACCGCCGCAGCCATGTAACAAAAGCTGGCCGCCGGGCACATTCAATAGCCCGGCGGCATTCAAGAATTCAATGTTTGCTTCATCGAGCCACTAAGGCTATATTCGCGACAGTTGAAATTTGCGCACTCGGCGGTCTTCGCAGACTATGCCGCACTCAAGGAGATTCTATGACACTGCAGACTACTGTTGCCGATCACTTCGCTCTGCGCTGGCGCGCAAGTTCCTGGCTATATGATCTTACTCTGATCCTCTCCGGATCACTCTTCATCGCACTCTGCGCTCAAATCGCTGTCCCGCTCCCATTCAGTCTCGTGCCCATCACCGGCCAGACCTTTGCCGTGTTGTTGGTCGGCGCACTCTATGGCAGCCGTCGCGGTGCCGCAACGATTGTTGCGTACCTCGCCGAAGGCGCCTGCGGATTGCCGTTCTATGCCGAAGGCTCAACCGGAATGATCGCCTCCTCCGGACCGACTGGCGGATATCTTTTGGTTTTGTCGCGGCAGCATATCTAACGGGCTGGCTCGCTGAACGCGGCTGGGATCGCAACGTTCTCTCGACAACCGCTGCCATGGTATTGGGTAACGCAGCAATCTATATTACCGGTCTTGCCTGGCTCTCCCGCTTTGTCGGAACAGATCAAGTCCTTGCACTCGGCTTCTATCCATTTATCCCTGGCGCCATAGTCAAAATCACACTCGCCGCGATGATCCTCCCAACCGCCTGGAAATTCCTCAAACGCTGATAGACGCCATTCGGACGCCCATTCAGCCGCGTTGCAATTCTTCTCTCGTGGTTGCTCTATCGTACCCGGTCTCTGTTTGCTTTGCTTGCCCCCCCTCTTGAGAATGCCCCTTTATCCCGGTCTCTGTTTGCTTCCAATTCCCCTCTTGAGAGGGGTGGCTCCGAGCCGAAGAATGAGGCTTGGAGACGGGGTGTGTTTTACAACTGCCACCTCCTTCTGTCAACTTAGTAGCTCAGGCTCCCCGCGACCAGTCCGCTTGCGGAAGCGCCAAACCGTCTTCTCCCTCTCCCTGGGAGGGGGAGGGGGCAGTTGGCGTCGGCGCTCCCATCTACCCATCCCTCGCTTCGCCGAAGGGTGAGGGCCTTTAGCCTTCTACTCCGCCATCGGATACGATCCGAGTATCTTCAAAAACGTCGTAATCTCGCGCAAATGCGCAATCGCATTCTTGGCGGCTTCGTCGTCGATATGCCCAATGAAGTCCAGATAGAAGTAGTACTCCCACGCCTTTTTCCTCAGCGGCCGCGACTCGATCTTGGTCAAATCCAAATCACGCAGCGCAAACACCGACAGCGCCTTAAACAACACCCCTGGGATATTCTTCAAAGCGAATACGATCGAGGTCTTGCTCCGCCCTGACCGCTCTGCCGGATTTTTGATAAGACCAAAAACCTTGTGTAGTTGTCCGGCTCATCCTGAATCGCCGCGGCCACAATCTCCATCTCATACAACTCCGCCGCATAGGCTCCTGCAATCGCACCGGCATTAAGCATCTTGTTTTCTTTTATCAACCGCACCGATCCGGCAGTATCGTACTCAACAATTGCCTGCGCTTGTTCGTGCTTCCGAAGAAAATCCCGGCACTGATCAAGCGCCACCGGATGCGAATGTATCGAAGTCAGTTCCTCGATCTTCACTCCCGGATTCACAATCAGATTGTGCACAATTCGCAGATTCTGCTCGCCGACAATCTTGAGATTGTGTTTCAGCAACAGATCATAGTTCTGGTGAATACTTCCTACGAGTGAGTTTTCTACCGGGATGACGCCAATTGCCGCGCCACCCGATTCAACGGCCTCAAACACATCGGGGAACGCCCGTTTTGGCGCCGGAGTGAATTCATTCCCGAAAAACTTGCGGGCCGCCTCTTCCGAGAACGATCCCCGGTCTCCTTGGAAGGCAATGGAAGACATAGTCATACGTTACTTGTCGGCAAAGGGTTCGAATGATTGACTCTACATTATCCTTCTACGTTTCCCACCTCGAATTTCCCAACTAAAATCCATTGACCCGCGCCGCAAATAAGTATTTATATACGACAAGATAGTGCTTGTTTTTTCCCCACGGAGGACTTCAGTGGCTGATAATCTTACCCATAAAATCTTAAAAGAACACCTCGTTGATGGTGAACTCAAAGTCGGTACCGAAATCGGTATTCGCATCGACCAAACTCTCACACAGGATGCCACCGGCACGATGGCCTACCTGCAATTCGAAGCGTTGGGACTCGATCGCGTCAAGACGCAAATCTCAGTCTCCTACGTCGATCACAATATGCTTCAGGCCGGTTTCGAAAATGCCGATGACCACCGCTATCTGCAGTCGGTCGCGGCCAACTACGGCATTTTCTTCTCCAAACCCGGCAACGGAATTTGTCATCAGGTTCACCTCGAACGCTTCGGCAAACCGGGTCTGACCCTGCTCGGTTCCGACTCGCACACTCCGACCAACGGCGCACTCGCCATGATCGCCATGGGCGCCGGCGGCTTGGATGTCGCGGTCGCCATGGGCGGCGGCGCATTCTATCTGCCTTGCCCGAAGGTTGTCGGCGTTCATTTGACTGGAAAGCTTCAGCCCTGGGTGTCGGGCAAGGACGTCATTCTTGAAGTGCTTCGCATCCTCACCGTTAAAGGCGGTGTCGGCAACGTGATCGAGTATCACGGCGAAGGCGTCAAATCGCTCACTCTGACTCAGCGTTCGACCATCACCAACATGGGCGCCGAACTTGGCGCGACCTGTTCGATTTTCCCTTCCGACGAAAACACCAAAGAATATCTCGTCGCGCAGGGCCGCGAAAAAGATTGGAAAGCCCTTTCAGCCGACCCGGGTGCGACCTATGACAAGGTGATCGAAATCGATCTCAACAAGCTCGAACCGTTGATTGCCCAACCGCATTCGCCCGACAACGTTGTTCCGGTTCGCCAAGTCGCCGGCACCAAAGTCCAGCAGGTTTGCATCGGCTCTTGCACCAACTCGTCGCTGTATGATCTGGAAATCACCGCCGCCATCCTTGACGGCAAGCAGGTCTTCCCGGAACTCGACCTCACTGTCACACCCGGCTCCAAGCAAGTCTACACGATGGTCGCCACTTCCGGCGCGCTCGCCAAAGTCATCCAATCCGGTGCGCGCATCCTCGAATCCGCCTGCGGTCCCTGCATCGGCATGGGTCAAGCTCCATCATCCGGCGCCAAGTCGGTCCGTTCTTTCAATCGCAATTTCGAAGGCCGCTCCGGTACCAAGGATTCCTATGTCTATCTCGCTTCGCCGGAAACCTGCGCCGCTACCGCGCTCAAGGGTGTCATCACCGATCCGCGCGATCTTGGTCCCCAGCCGAAGTTGAATCTGCCGCCGAAGTTCTATATCGACGACCGCGGCGTTCTGGCTCCAGCGAAAAACGGCGACCGTCCCGAAATTCTGCGCGGACCCAATATCAAAGCGTTGCCGCTGCGCACTGCCATCACCGACAAGATCGGCGGCAAGGCCCTGCTCAAGCTCGGTGACAACATAACTACCGATCACATCATGCCTGCCGGCGCCAAGGTTCTCCCCCTGCGCTCGAATATCCCGGCGATCTCGGAGTTTGTATTCTTCCAGGTCGACAAGGATTTCGCCAAGCGCGCCAAGGAATCCGGCACCTTCACGATTATCGGCGGCGAAAACTACGGGCAGGGTTCATCGCGTGAACACGCCGCGCTGGCACCGATGTATCTCGGCATGCAGTTCATCATCGCCAAGAGTTTTGCGCGCATTCACAAAACGAATCTCGTCAATTTCGGTATCCTGCCGATGACCTTCGTCAATGCAGCCGACTATGACAAGATCAAGCAAGAGGACGTCCTTGAAATCACCGGTGTCCGCACGGCTCTCACAGCCGGCAATCGCTTGACCGTCAAGAATGCCACGCAGGGCTACACCTTCGAGGCCCAGTTCGACTTGTCACCGCGCCAGATAGACATCCTTCTCGCCGGTGGCCAACTGAACTACACCAAGGCCGCCGCGAAGTAGGACAAATTTCCTGTCATTCCCGCGAAGGCGGGAATCCAGTTCAAATGGGCAGGTCTCTTGGAGACCTGCCTTTTAATTTCCCCATCTCCTGAAGCTTCAACTTCAATCACATACCTCTTCCGCTTTTCCCTCTCCCTTTGGGAGAGGGTTAGGGTGAGGGCTTTGTCCAGCAGTAACCTCCGCACCCGGCAGCTCTTTTATAACTTGACATCCTTGTACACATTCCCCAATTTATGGCATAGGGGAAACTAAATGCATCAGTCACAAGATTTCAAAATTCGAACGCTGGGACCTCCAATCTGGACATTGAAGCCGGCGCCACTATGGTTCGTGATTGTCTTCATTGTTGTGGCAGTCACAGTTTTGGTTGCTTCGGTTCTGGTATACTTGGAAAACGGGGAGCTTGGAGGCCGGCATGTTGTGCGTGTCGTCGTAGCTATCCTAATCCTCTGGACCGTCAATCGCATGGCGCGTACGCGACTGAAAGTCTATCGTGAAGGACTGGTGATAGTGCGCATCAGGAACGGGTTCGGTCTTTTGAGTCCATTCAAGGATTGCAGGCAGTATTTTTAAAACTGGTCTACTTTCGATTAGCAATCGCGAAGTCAGACGTGGGAGTTGCCCCGGAAGCTATTGTTTTTTCTCTCACCAGCTGGAGTACCTAAAGACAGACCTGGCCCAGTACGAGCGCAAAGCGCGGCGAAGAATGACGGTGGTGTCGGTTCCCTTGCCCCGTCTTTGGCAGCGCGGAACCCCTTCTTAGAGTATGGCATTTCTCTTGGAGCCTGCCTTTCCCCATGTGAGAATACCAGGATGAAAAGCTTTGGCATCCCGCTCCCTGGGTTATAAATTTGAGGTCGGATCCAGCGCCAGCTACATAGTAGCTGCCTTCAAGCCCGCCAAACTGTATACCCCGTTCCATCCGTCGGTCGCAAATCCTTCGCCCGCCTCAGCGACTTCTGTCCCTCGATTACACGCGAAGCGTGTTGCAGCCGCGACCGTTGCAATTTATAACTCAACCCCAACCGCTTTTTACCTTCGTTCCCGGTGGGTTCGACTTCAATCGAACGGCCATTCAACCCTAGTGTGAAACAAGCAGGCAAACGAATTCCCCGGAAACGCCAGCCCAACCAGCGATGTCTGCGTCGCCGTTCAACCTTCCACCGGTCGCTTCCAATCCGGCTTGGTCGCACAAACATTTCAGCCATCTGTCATCATTATCATGTCTTCGTTTCCCCCCCCCGGCCTGGGGTCCCACGTTCTCGTACCACGTGAATCTGGCCTCACCTCGGCCTTGCGAGATTCTAAGTCGATCTCCGCGCCAGGGCGGCCCCACACCCCCCGCCGGCCCCCGACCCCGCCCCTTTCTTTGTTCAAAATTTCCCCTGCGTTTGCGCAAATGTGGGTTTTCCCGTAAAGAACCCCTCGCCCCCGATCTGGACTCCATGGTTACGCCCGGATCCTTTTTATTCCCGTTCCGTCGCCACATCCGGCAATTGCTTCTCTGCCAGCTTCGGCAACGGCACAATCATCGGTACCTTGCTCTTATAGGCCGCATAACGTTCGCCGTGATAATGAACGAGATCGCGCTCTTCAAATTGCAGAGCCACCAGTATGTACGCCGACGTCGCAATCGCGAACAACAGACGCCCCTGGCTCATAGTCGGCGCCGCCCAGAACGCGACGATGAATCCCAGCATAATTGGATGCCTCACCACGCGATAGAACGCCGTGACTTTGAACGGCAGATACGTATATGGCTCGCCGCGCCAATTCAACCACACATGGCGCAGTCCAAAGAGATCAAAATGATTGATGATAAACGTCGAGATCAGCACAATCCCCCAGCCCAGCCAGAACAACGCGTGAAGTATCATCGTCACGACTTCGTTCTGAACCTGCCAAACCGTCTGCGGCAGGGGACGCCACTGCCAATAAATCAACAGCAGTATCAGGCTGGCAAGCAGCACATACGTGCTGCGTTCCGCAGCAGCAGGGATGATCTTCGTCCAGATGGTCTTGAACCACGGCCGCGCCATGATGCTGTGTTGGACCGCAAACAGGCCAAGCAGCAACGCATTGATTAGAATCGCCGTCATCATCGAAGTCGGCTCACCCGAGTCAATCGACTTCGGCACGACCATGCCGCCGACAAATCCGATGGCATAAAGGAACGCAAAGAAGAAGACCAGATAGGCGATGACGCCATACACCAAAGTCGCCACTCTTCCCAGCATACGATTTCTCCTTTCCTCGGAGCCTCCATTTGCTCCGGGCGGACGTTAATACCAAGTTTTTCTCGAAAGTGCGCTTGTTGTCAGTTGTAAACGTAGGTCTATAATAGCCAGCATTCGATTGCGGTCAAGAAAAATCTGTGGGTGAGTTGCTCAGATACAACTCCCGGCACAGACAAAAAGAAAGGCAGGCTTCAAAAGAAACCTGCCTCTCAAGCCGAATCAATTATCGCTTAAAGCGTTGGCATGTTGGTGATGTTAATCGGCTCGGCGAACAACATCTGTGTTCCATCTGGAGCCTGCGACTGCAATATCCACGCGCCGCCTGCATCCTTGGTCAGGAAATCAAACTTCAATGCCGTCGTCCAATCGGTCGGAATCGGAATCACGCCCTGCATGTTCGTCAACGTCTTGGTGTCGTTGTTGAATTGCGTCATCGTGATCTTTCCGGTCGTCCTGTATTCGGTGACAGCAGCCGAACTGTGGCAGGTGCCGCATGTCATTCCTGCGCCATCATAGATAGTATGCGCATAATAAGGGGCTACGGCATAGAACGCCTTGCCGTGATAGGTCAGCGTCTGCATGTTGCCGACCGTGATCTTGTCGTTCTCAGCGTTTCTCACCAGGAACTTCCAGGTGCTGATTCTACCGAACGGAATCTTCGTATGAAGATCGATTTCTGACTCAAAGTGGCAATTGTAGCAAGTGTTAACCGCCTTGGCGTGGCATGCCTGGCATTCGAATTCATCCGCGCCGTGCGTAGAATGGAAAGTATTCGCCGGAATCGTCTCATGGCACCCGCTCTGTTGGCAGGAAACATTTGTCTCATTGGTAAGCAGTGAGGCGTAGGAATGTCCGTCGCCGTGAACTTGCTGTGATGAATGACAATCCGCGCATTTCATGCCCTGACCGCCGCTGGCTATCGGCTTAAGATGATAATCGGCATTCGGTCCCGTTCCACCAGTGCCTTGTTCTGCTGCCTGACGACTGTGGCAAGCGGCAAGACAGGTTGAATTCTCCGGAGTATCCCCATCGGAAACGTGACACGTATTGCAGTTCTCCGGCGTAATGTGACAGTTCTTGCATCCCAGATCTTCGTAGGGAACATCGGTAAACTGCTCAAACCCGCCATTTTCTTCATCGTAGAAGTACTTCATCCCGTCCGTCGTGTTGTGCAGGGAAGTGGCAATCAATTGATCCACTGTTGGTGGAGCAACCGGATCGTCGTCGTCCGAGCAAGACACCGCAAAAAACATCAGCGGCACCAGCAACAGACTTAGAACCATAGCTTTCTTCATAAAGACTCCTCCTGAGACTCTTGAGTTTTCTCTATCAGCCAATAACACGAACTCTGCGACGTGCAGCACTCGCGCCGATCAGCCGTCGTTAGTGAGTAAAGACTTACTAACATCATTATCGACAAAATACTCGCCGTTAATTATGGAGTCAAGTTGAAAATGTGATTTATTTCACAAGAGAGTCTAATTGGGTGACAAAATTCTGAATCAAATAGAAAGCGCCCGCAGGTTGATTCTTCCGGCGAGCGCTCGAATATGCGGTCTTGCTCCAGTGAGCACTGACTAACTGATCATCCAGTTTACTTCGGGCATTTCTTCAAGCACATGAACCAGTCAAGACAACGGACATCCGGATCCTGCGATTCCATCCGGTCCTTGGCAATGCCGCACGAACCCGGTGGGGGAACAATCACTTCATCGCCCGGCTGCCAGTTGGCAGGTGTGGCTACTTTATGCTTGTCCGAAAGCTGCATCGCCTTCACGAGCCGAAGTATCTCTTCCATATTCCGGCCATTGCTGAGCGGGTAGTAAAGAATCGCTCTCACGGTTGCCTCGGTATCCATGATGAAGACCGCTCTCACCGCTTGAGTCGTACTCGCCGCCGGCTGAAGCATTCCAAAGGCGCGCGAGACATCCATCGTCAAATCGCTGATTACCGGGAACATCACTTCTATGTTCTTCATGCCCTTGTATTCGATCTTCTCTTTGATTGTCCGCAGCCACGCGATGTGACTGTACGTACTGTCAATCGACAAACCCAACAGCTTGCAATTCAGCTCTTCAAATTGCGGCTGCATTGCGGCGAATGTCATGAACTCGGTCGTGCATACCGGCGTGAAGTCGGCTGGATGCGAGAAGAACACTACCCATTTTCCCTTGAAGTCCTCTGGGAAATTGATATGTCCCTGCGTCGTCTCTGCTTTAAATGCTGGCGCTTTCTCGCCAATTAGCGGAAGTCTCGTCGCTTGTTCCATAAGTGGTTCTCCTTTCAAGATTACCAATCACTAAGTTAATAGTATACTTATCGACCTTTTTAGCAACAATTAAGACAAAAATAATCGCTTTAGTGCTTACAACACACCGATTCGTCGGACGATGGTAACTTGCCTTGTGCATAGAGTTTAGCTGCCGTCGCGACATCGACCGGCTCCGAGGTGATCGCAACCGCAATCCCGTTCGCCTTCAAATCGACAATCGCTCGACGTCCCATGCCTCGGCAGATGATTACATCGCAGCCGTCCAGCGAACTAAGAAAACCATCGTGGCTGTGTTGTCCGTGAGCCTGTTCGTGACCTTGTTCGTGATTGCACTCGCCTTCGTGATGATGTCCCGATGTGTTTGATCGATAATCCGACTTCACGATCTCGCCGTCCTCCGCTACGAAGATCACAAAACCTGCGCTCCTGCCGAAGTGAGTCGAAATCGAAAGTCCGTCGTCGGATGCTACCGCTATCTTCATTGAGTGTCCTTTTCTGAGTTGGTTGATACCGCCCGATTTTTGCGGCATCTGATTCGTCTTCCGCCCATGCCCTGACCGCGATTTTCATCACTGCGGCAGTGGTTCTTGCTTCCACATTGCGGACAAGCCGGTGGTCTGCCGGTTCCAAACGGAACCTCCCACGAGTGCTCGCAATCTGAGCACTTGAACATTCTCTTCTGTGCCATCGTCGTGACACCTCCTTCAATCTTGATCGCCTTCCCATTGATCAGTGCGTCGGCGATTTTGTGATGCGCTGATTCGACAATCCGGCCAAACGTCGCACGCGATACTTGCATCTGTTTCGGCTTCTTCTTGATAAAGTCCTTCAGCATCCGCCAGCCGTATCGCCTCAAGTTCATCAAACGAAAGTATCGTCTCCTGAAGATCGCAGAGAGGTATGCCGCGCGGTTTGAAGTATGCCGTGTTGGGGGCTTCAGCAATTAATCTTGGACATTTTGGTCTAACCATTCCTATTCTCCATCGACAATTCTGGGCATATGCTCATAACAAGTCAAGAAGATTCGTGAAATTGTTCGAGAATTTTCCGCATCCTTTTCCCGGCAGAACTCGTACAATATCGCCGAACGTGGATGAAATCAGACCACGACGAGGTGAGTTATGAGACGGATTACACAAACTGCGCTCTTTGCGTTACTTACTGTCTGCCATGTATTTGCTGCTGAGTGGACTCGAGTTGGCGATCTTCCCGCTGCTGAGTTCCTCTCCGTTTCTGTCAATGGCAACACCCTATATGCTGGTGGTCCCGGCACGCTCTATTCCAAAGCCGACTGCGGAGCCGAATGGGTCAACTCATCGCCAGTTAACGAAAATGCCGATAACGTCGCCGCTTCGATAGTAATCGGCGATCGCATCTATGCCGGGGTCTGGAACGAAGGCGTTTTCGAATCAACCGACAATGGCGTAACTTGGACCCCGCGCAATTCCGGCCTCGGCGGTGGCGGCGGCAGATTCCCCATGGACTTTGCTGTTCGTGGCGACAGTCTATATGTCGCCACCGATGGCGAAGCTGTATTCGTGATGGACCTTCACGGACCCGCAGTCTGGTCGACCTATCGCAACGGACTTGATTTCGGAGTCCAGTGGAATGTCCGATGCCTTGAGAACATCGACGGCGTTCTGGTCGCCGGTGCTGGCGCGAATGGAACAGTCTCAACCAGAGAAGGCACACAAACCGAATGGCAGACGAAAGAATTCTCACAATTTGACGGACAGGTTCTCTCGATGCTGGATTTGCAGACCTCAGGCGGCAAGGTCTACGGCGTCTCCAATGATGGACTTTACGTCAGTTCCGACAGCGGCAAAACCTGGGAGCAAACTTTGGCGGGTGTCGGTCTGATTTCCGAGGGCGGAGTCTGCGGCGACGATTCGAGAATATTCGCGATGGCCTGCAAACCGGGACTGTTCACGCGAATCTACCAGAGAATTCAGGGTAATTGGGTAACGGTCGAAGATATCCCTCAGACCAGTTCCTACGCCATCGCCATCTACTGCAATCGGCTGTATCTTGCCCGCGCCGATGGCCTGTGGTATCGCGAGTTGGACCAGACCGACGTTCCCGATGACGACCCGGTACTGCCTAATCCGGCGAGCCTCGAACAGAATTTCCCGAATCCCTTCAATCCCACTACATCGATCCGCTTCGTAGTCAACCAGCCTTCCATCGTCAAGATCACTGTCTTCAACATTCTCGGGCAGGAAGTGGAAGTCCTCCTCGACGAATTCCGATCAATTGGCGCCCACAGCGTCGAATGGAACGGCATAAACTCCGACAGTAAATCAATGCCGGCCGGTGTCTATTTCTATCGCCTGCAAATAGGATCGTACTCCGAAACTCGCAAGATGGTCTTGCTGAAGTAAAGTACTCAAAATGCCCCCGCTTTGCAATCGCACCCCGTCCCTCCCCAGAGGGTGCTGAGCCGACCGCCGCGGATGAGGCTCGGAGGCGGGGTGTGTCTTTCCCTACATCGACTCATCTGCCGACGGTCCGTACATCGACGGGTGCGGCAGATCATTCAAACGAAGATAAACTCCCAACTGCGCGCGATGATGAATCATGTGATTCATGACGAAGCCCCGCATCACACCGGCCTTCGGCTGTGTGAAGTATACCGTTTCGTTCGCCTTCAACGTCCACGGCTCCATGAATGCCGCATCGCTCGTCTTGACAAGCGCCGCACGCGCCTTAGCGACATTGTCGTCGAATGTCTTGAGCATCTCCTCGCGGGTTTTCGGCGTTTCCATCTTGATTGGCACTCCGTTCGGTGCAAAATCAAACGAATCCGATTCCAGAGTCGGCACAGCCCAACCCGGTATCATCGCCAAATGACCAGCCAACTCTCCCATGCTGAATGACTTCGCATGCGGCTTCCAGTCAGCCTTGGCATCCACGAACCGCTCAAGCGTCTTGCGGGTGGTTGCCATTTCGTGATCAAATTCCGGTAACATTGAAGCGCTTATTGACATCTCTTCCTCCTATGGTGGTTTAAGTATTCTTCGACCTATTTATACCAAAATCGCCGTCGCTTGTTGCACCGTCAATGACGTTTTGACGAATAAGCCTGTGGCCAGTTTTAGTTGACTCTCTAGCCTGCAAAGCTACCATTCAACAATGAGCGACTCATCTCTGCCCAAGAAAACTGCATCGCCCGACACTGGATCAGAAACTGCGACCACTTGCGGATTCTCCTTTGATCACTACTCGTACATCATGAGTCAGTTTTTGCAGGGGGGATATCAATTCCTGCACTTCACCGATGCGCCAAAGGCCGAGAAATATATCTACCTGCGTCACGATGTCGACCGCTCACTCGAAAAGGCGCTCGCCCTCGCTCTGCTGGAACAGCAACTCGGCATCAAGTCAACTTACTTTGTGCGCCTTCACAGCCGTTACTACAATTGCTATTCATTTCCCGGACTCAAGGCGCTTCGCGACATCCGCTCAGCCGGCCACGAAATCGGCCTTCATACTGAGTTCTATGATCTCGCCAAAATCTTCGGCGACGACGGCATGGAGGTTTTCGCGCGCGAAAACGCATCCTCGAGGATATCCTCGAACAACCGGTGCGCGTCTTTTCGCCGCATCGTACTTCTGGATCAACTAATACCGACGAGATACATCGTCACCTCAAAGCGCTGCGCTCAGCCCACGACGTGCTCTGCACCTTCGACGACCAGTTCCAGCGTGATATCAAATACATCTCCGATTCCAGCGGCATCTGGCGCGAGGGTTGCCCCTGCGGCTACCTTGGCACTTATCCTCGCCTTCAAATTTTGATTCATCCCATTTGGTGGTATCGCGATCACATCGAGCTTGAGGATCCGATCCTCTGAACGGAGAACTATCATGATAGACTGGCAGCAACTCACCAATCATCTCAGTCGTCAAACTGACCTTGAAGGCGTGCGCGAATTCGACATCAACCGCATCGCCGCCTCCAATCGTCCTTCAGATAACGCTCTGATTTTCGCATCCGCACCGGATGAGGCTGCATTGGCGTTGATGGCGAAGGTCAGCGGCTGTGTCATGATTCTGCCCGTGAAACTTCGCGAGCAAGCATCACCAATCGCCAAATCCAACGCCGTCTTGTTCACTGACGACCCGCGCTATCGCTTCGCCGAAATTCTCAATGCTGTCGTGAATACAATTGACTTGCGCGGTCGCTTGGTCTATGACGAAAAGCGTCATGCCTATATCGGACCAAATGTCATGATCGATTCGACTGCTACTGTCGAACCCGGCTCTTCAATTGGCGCTAACTCGCGACTCGAAGCTGGCGCCTATATAATGACCGGCGCACGCCTCGGACCGAATGTGACTGTCGGCAAGAATAGCGTCATCAAAGAGAATTGCGTCGTTGGCGGCTGGGGCTACGGCTATGCGCTCTCGCCCGGAAAACACCCACTTCGTCTCCCGCATCTCGGAGGCGTCGTTATTGGCGATAACTGCGAAGTCGGATCATTTACCACTGTCTGCTCCGGTACGATCGAGACGACGATCATCAAAGATCACGCCAAAATCGACGACCACGTTCATATCGCCCATAACTGCATTATCGAAGAAGACGCTATGGTAGTCGCCTGCGCCGAAGTCTCCGGCAGTGTGCGCGTCGGCAAGCGCAGTTGGCTCGGTCCAAACTGCGCCATTATCGACCGCATCACAATCGGTGACGACTGCGTTGTCGGTATGGGAGCGGTCGTTCTCAAATCACTTGCAGATGGCAGCGTCGTTGCCGGAAACCCCGCAAAACTGACTTCTGAACTAAAGCGCCAATCTGAGTTGCTAAAACGCGTCGAAGCCTACCTCGATAGCCAGCCCTGATTACTTAGCGGCTGCTAACGTCTTCCATTTCTCAAATTCGCAGACCCGGCGTTAAAGAACTCCATCCGCTTGCGTAATAGTGATTGGGATTAGTTAGAACTGAAATCGAAACAAGGAGCACCAGCAATGGCAGACAAAGTTGACGCCGCAACGGCGACAATGATTAAGAACCTCGAAGAGAAAACCGGTAAGACTCTCGCCGAATGGGTCAAAATCGCCAAAGCAATGGGCGATGTCAAACATGGCCAGATCGTCAAGGAACTCAAAGAAAAACATGAACTCGGACACGGCTACGCCAACCTCGTCGCTCACTCAGCAGCCGGGCTTGTCGGTGAAAATGCAGTCGACAAAGATGACCTAGTTGCCGCACAATACGCAGGCGAAAAAGCCGGACTTCTCCCGATCTATGAACAACTCGTGAAAGCGGTATCAGCCTTTGGTGCAGATGTCGAAATCTCGCCGAAGAAAACCTATGTTTCCCTCCGTCGCTCCAAGCAATTTGGACTGATTCAGCCGACGACAAAATCGCGCATCGACATCGGCATCAACCTCAAAGGCACCGAACCGGGCGGCAAGCTCGAAGCCTCTGGCTCGTTCAACAGCATGGTCAGTCATCGCGTCCGCGTTGAATCCGCCGGCGATGTAACCAAGGAACTGATTGGCTGGTTGAAAAAGGCTTACGAAGCAGCTTAGCGAGCGGTTTCTTTCTTGGGGTACTTCCAGGATAAGATCACTGAAATCGCTATAATCCCGACAATGATTCCCAACGACCATGTAATCGGGAATTTGCCGTCGAATTCATTGTTGAGCCACACCATTTTGAGACCAACAAAGATAAGCACCAATGCCAGTCCGTACTTGAGCAAGTGGAATCGATTGACAATGTTCGCCAACAGGAAATAGAGCGCGCGCAGTCCGAGAATGGCAAAAACATTGGATGTGAAGACTATCAGTGGTTCCTTGGTGATGGCGAAAATTGCCGGGACTGAATCTACAGCGAAAATGATGTCGGAAAACTCAACCAGCACCAACGCCACCATTAATGGCGTGGCGTACCAGCGCAGGTCTCTCTTGAGAAAGAACCGCTCGCCCTCAACGGTCGGCGTAATCGGAAAGAATCGGCGCAGTAATCGCACCAGGGGATTCTTATCAGGCTCTATTCCTTTATCGGGAGTGAACATCATCTTGATGCCGGTGAGGATCAGGAACGCACCAAAGATGTAGACCACAATGTGGTACTCAAGCAGAACGGAACCCATGGCAATGAAGATCGCACGGAATATTAACGCCCCAATGATTCCATAGAATAGAACGCGATGCTGATATGCCAAGGGGATGGCAAGGTAGTTGAAGATCAACACGAAAACGAAAATATTGTCGACGGCCAGCGATTTCTCGACAATGAATCCGGTCAGGAACTCGAGACCGACAGCGCGTGCCGCTTGTTCGACATCGAATCCGGGAATTGCAGTTAGGCGCGGATTATCGGCAAATGCATAAGCTGAGTACTTGTAAAACAGGAAATTGAAGAGCAGCGCTAACGCGATCCAGATAATGCTCCAGGTCACTGCCTCTTTGTTCGAAACGGCATGCGCCTTGCGGTGAAATACGCCGAGATCAAGCGCCAACAACACCAGCACAAAGCCAGTGAAGGCAAGGTAAAACCACCAGTATTCAGAAAACGGAAAGAGTGTTCCCAATCAATCCTCTAAGCTATTCCCGCAATCACTCATCGACCACAATTACGAATCAATGTGGGTGTTTTGATTGAGCTCTTTCGACAGAATGGATAGTTTATTTCTCAACTTCTGCAATTGCCGCTGAATTCCGAAAAACCGATTGACCTTAGCTTTCTACGGTGTAATATAACACGTGAGTATCACAACTCAGAAAGTTGAGTTTGCATCCCATGAGTCAGATAAAGAAGACCCCGTTTACAGAGTGTAACGAAAAAGCTGGCGGCAAGATGGTCGAATTCGCCGGCTACTTAATGCCGATCCAGTATCGTTCAATCAACCAGGAACATCTTAAGGTTCGCCAGACCGTCGGCGCTTTTGATCTCTCCCATATGGGCGAGTTTTTTGTTCGCGGCGCCGGAGCGTTGGATTTCATCCAGAGCGTAACAACGAATGATGCGTCTGCACTCAAAATGAATCAGGTACAATACTCCGCAATGTGCTATCCACACGGAGGAATTGTCGATGATCTGTTGGTTTATCGCCTTCCCGATGAATACATGCTCGTGGTCAATGCCGCTAATCTCGACAAGGATTTCGCCTGGCTGATGGAGCACAAGCCCAAGGGTGTCGAAATGATCAATCGTTCCGACGAGCTTGGTCTTCTTGCCATTCAGGGACCCAAAGCCGAACAAGTTATTCGCAAGATCGCCAAATTCGATTGGGACAAAATCGGCTACTACGAATCTGGGCGTACCGTTTTCTGCGGCAAAGACACACTCTTCAGCCGCACCGGCTACACCGGCGAAGACGGCTTTGAAATCTACTGTGATCCTTCTATTGCCGTCCAATTATGGGAGCAGACTCTCGACGCCGGCAGAGAATTCGATATCGAGCCAATCGGCTTAGGCGCCCGCGACAGCTTGCGTCTCGAAATGCGTTACATGTTGTACGGCAACGACATAGACCAGACCACCAATCCAATTGAAGCCGGATTGGGCTGGATCTGCAAGCCCGAAAAGGGCGAGTTTGTCGGTCGTAAGCCGATCGTTGATATGAAAGAAGGCAAGCCGCCGCGCCGGATGCAGTCATTGGTACTCAAGGACAAAGCGATTCCGCGCCACGGCTACTCAATATTTGTCGGTGACAAAAATGTGGGGACAGTTACTTCAGGGTGCTTTAGCCCTTCACTCGATCAAGGAATTGCGCTGGGTTACGTTGACCGCGCATTTGGAAAAGTCGGCGAAACCGTTGACATCGATGTTCGCGGAAAACGTATTCCTGCCGAGGTGATCAAGGGCGGATTTTACAAGGACGGAAGTCACAAGTAGAAGAATGATCGTAAAGTTATATTTCAGTCCAGCGCCAGTGACCGATGCGAAGATTCGTGGTCGAGTCGCAGTGGTGATTGATGTACTGCGCGCGTCAACCTCGATCAGCACCGCCATTCAAAACGGCTGCCGCGAAATCGTGCCGGTTGCTTCGACCGGCGATGCCGCCGCTATGCGCGCCAATCTCGACAAGGGACAAGTGCTGCTTTGCGGCGAACGCGAAGGCCTCAAGGTTGAGGGCTTTGACCTCGGGAATTCGCCTTCAGAGTATACCGAAGAAATCGTACGCGACAAGGTGCTCATCTTTGCTTCGACTAACGGGTCACGCGCTATCCTGAAATGCGCCGCCTCCGCCCAGACCGTCGTATGCGGTTTCGTCAACCTTTCGATAATTGCCAAAACGATTCTTTCTGCACAAAAAGACGTCGCCGTCGTCTGTGCCGGTAGACAAGGCAACTTCGCGCTGGAGGACACCTTCTGCGGTGGCGCCTTGATCGACTTGCTGGTCGAATCAGGGCAGTTCACTGTCGATAATGATGCGGCGCAGGTTGCTCAAATGTTGTATAAGAATCGTGACAATTCAGTCGAAACCGTCATTGGTCGCGCCGACCATGCACGCTATTTGAAGGAATTAGGTTTTGGCGCCGATATTGTCACAGCCGCGGCACTGGACACCGTCAATGTCGTTCCGGTTCTGGTCGGGAATAAAGTGGTTGATCTGCAAAAACAGAGAGTCGAGGGTACTTTTTGAAGTTCATTTTGATACCGGTCATTCTTGCTATAGCACTTTTGACCCCTCTGTTGTCCGCTGCCGAAAAATCCCTCAATTTCACCTGCGATTTCATGGAAAAACTCGGGGATGCACCTTGGAAGGTGGTAGATAGCCGTGCCTATGCGGCGCAGCTCGACTCGACATTTCAGTTCAGCATGGGCAATTTCAGCTATCGACTCATTGCAAGGCAAGTTCGCGATACTGTTGTACAGATCGAGTCGCAGGTAAACTGCTTGTCGATTCCCAGCCGCAACTTCTTCGACACAAACATTCTCTTCCAGGGAGCTTCGATCTTTCACGATTCTGCACTGGTTCGCGGCAATTCAGTCTACCGTATCAGACTCGTGTATGATTCGATCGCCACGACACGCAATCACTGCGAGTATGCCTTCGGCGACAGCAGTTTCAAACATGATCCATCCGGCGACTTCGATTTCCACTTCGTCCGTGGTTCGCTTGGCGACTATCACTGGAACGCAATTCGCGATGCCTTTGAAAAAGACTATGACGGATTGATCGATCGCTTTCATATCTCTGACCGTACAAAGACGAACTTCTATATCTGCCCGTGCCCCCTTCCCGACATCGGCTGGGATCAACGCTGGGGAAATGGTTACGACTTTGCTCGGCACAATGTCTTTGCGCATTACGGTCATGGTGTCAATGAACTGCATCCCGAAGTCGTCTACATGATGCGGCTGATGCGCGTATTTGGTTATGCACCGGCATTTCTTCTTGAAGGTGCGGCTTCCAGCATGGAATACTGCGAAGTCTGGACCCGCGATGATTACAAGAACAAACGTCTGCCGGACATTACAACCTGGGGTGAAACCGGCAAATTCCGTAGCGTTGATCGCGAGGTTTCAGCCCATGCTGCCGGTTAGTTCGTCAATTATGTTTTCAACACCCGCGGACGCGACCGGCTCATTGACTGGTTCCAGAACGCTACCGACCTGACACTCAACGAAACATTCGCCAAGTCATACGGACAGCAGATGGCCGAAGTCGTTTCCGAATGGCATGGCTACCTCGATACCCTAACGCTGGCCGCCGGACCGCTCAGCTATTTTAGTTCCCGCGCCCAGATGTTTCTGCAGTATCCGAGAATGCTGATTTATGCCGAGAAAGCGCAAGCCGAGGGCGTCGACAGTATCTGGTCGGCGCAAACACTCTCAAGTCTATACTACACCTATGGTGATTTCAAGCGCGCCGGTGAAGCGCTGCAGCCGCTCTTGCGCGACACAACCAAGGCCTATCAAGCACGAATCTTCTATGCGAATATGCTGTTGGCGATGGGCGAGGTCGATAGCGCCAGAAATATCTATGAGAGTTTCGGAAAGATCGATTCTTCTCTACACACCGTTTACTACAAGTTGGGACTGATTGCTTTCAGTAGAGGCGAGTACCCGAAGGCACTTGAAGCTTTGCAGAAAGCACAGTCGATGACCAGGAACCCCGCATTCGGCGTCGATTACGATCTTGCACTTGGTGACATTTATGCCGCACTGAAACAGACCGATTCAGCGTCTGTCTGCTATCAAAGAGCCTTGGATCAATCCAAGCTTCTGGTCGGCGCCTATTCGGACAACTCGTTGCATCATCTCCGCGTCGGCAAAGCCGCCCTGCGCCTTAAAGCTCCCGAACTGGCGGAAACTGAGTTGGAGCTGGCGTTGTTCCTCGAAGAGCGGATGTTCTATGTCGGGCAAATCTTGCTGGCAAAAGGCGAACTTCTTGACCTCAAGAAAGACCGCAAAGCCGCGCGAGAGCAATATCAACAGATACTCGATATGCCGACCGGATATCTCGAAAAACAGCAGGCACGCAAGTACCTCAAGACTCCTTATAAGAACTAATGGGTCGCTTCAAGCGTATACCTCTTTACGAAACCGACTTGAGAATAAGGCATAGATGAACTTCATAAATCCATTCCTGCTACTTTTCGCCGCAGCCGCGTCAATTCCGCTGCTGCTGCATCTGTTCAACAAGCAGCGCGTCAAGGTCATCGAGTTCTCGACGGTCAAGTATCTCGTCAGCCTGCAGAAGACGCGAATGCGCCAAGTCAAGATTCGGCAGATTCTACTGCTGATTTTGCGCACGCTGGCACTTCTGGCTATCGCCTTTGCCTTCGCTCGTCCCACCACCGAGGGCGGATATCTTCCTGCATTGGGCGGCAAAACCACCACCACTGCTGTGATTCTTCTCGATGTTTCCGGTTCTTCCGCATCCGAAACTAATTCGGGCAGTTTCTTTGAAAGAGGCATCGAAAAAGCCGAAGCGATACTCGGCAACTTCACCGAAAAGGAGAAAGTCGTCATCATCGGATTTGCATCGACGTTACTCTACGACTCCGGTGTGCCGACTTCCGATTTTGACCGCCTCAAGGAAATTCTCAAGGCGATGACACCATCCAGTGCCGAAGCGATCCCTTCAACGGGCTTTGCGCGCGCATTCACACTGCTCAAAGAAGCTACTGATCCCAATCTGGAAGTTTATCTCATCAGCGATTTCCAGGGCGACGCTTGGCGTAACTTTGAATTCGACCTTTTTCAAACCGAGCGTATGGACGTGAAGCTCTTTGTGACCTCCACCTCTGGACCGGAAATCGACAACGTAGAGGCCGAGAAAGTCACGTTCCCCAATCAGATAATCACAGCAGGACGAGCATTCACCTTGTTCGGAGAAATTCGCAATCAAAAGGAAGACTCTCCTGCGGAAGTACTCGTATCGCTCGAAGTCAACGATACCCGGGTCGCCCAGACCGACCTTTCCATTCCGCCATCCGGTTCAGGCAAAGTGTCATTTAATTACACTCCGACTGAAGCCGGATTCCTTTATGGCAGTATCGCCATCGACGACGATGACTTATTGTCGGACAATCGTTCTCACTTCGCGATGCGGATACCTTCAGGCAGTAAGATTGCCTTGATCTCTGACGACGACCAGGAAGCGTACTTCACTCGCAACGCACTCGCACCATCAGAAAGCGAAAATCTATCGAAAGACATTTCCCTCTTCGGCGCTCTTCAGGCGAGTACTCTTAACCTGCGTGAATATGATGCCGCCATTGTCAATCTCAAGGGACGAATTCCGCAAGCGCTCGTCTCGTCGCTGATCAACTATGTCAACTCCGGCGGTTCGGTGCTATTCCTGATGCGCCCCGATTTAGATTTCGCCGATTTCTCCGAAAAGATCTCGTCGCCGTTGTTCGGACTCCAGGCACTGGAAGCTCCGCCAGTTGCAGCTACCGCGAGTGGCAAGTATCTGCTCAACAATTTCGATTTCGCTCATCCGCTGTTTTCACCATATCGTCAATTTGCCGCGGACAAACTTCCGCAGGCGGAATTCATCGGGCACTTCAAGACCAAAGAGTCCGCCAAGTCGACAGTGCTGGCGCGATTCTCCGACAATTCGCCCGCCGTCCTCGAAGCCAACATCGGCAAGGGCAAGGCGCTATTGTATACTTTCAGTCTCAACGACACCTACTCCGACATCGTTTTCCGTCCGCTGATGGTCATCATGTTGAATCGCTCGATCGAGTATCTCGTTTCCGAGCCGCTGAATCAACGTGAAATGCTTTTGGCTGGAAACGAAATCACCCGCGAACTCGGCCCGCAAGATGCCCGTCAATTTGTGCTGGTTTCCCCAAGAGGCGACACGACCAATGTTTCGGCGGCGATTCGAGCCGGCGCAGTTGTGTTTGATCTCGGTCGTTTGCAATACACCGGCGTCTATCAGATTCTTGGCGATGGCCGAACTGTGGATGTTTTTGCAGTCAATTTCCCGTCAATCGAGTCTGTACCGGCTTACGTCGATGCCGAGGATGTCGGCGCCAAGATTGCCGGGACCAGAGTCATCGTGCTCGACTACGAATCCAACCCGGCAGAGTCCATTGCCTCTGCGCGATTTGGCACAGAATTATGGAAGCTTTTCCTGCTCTTTGGCTTTATCTTCCTGCTGATTGAAATGGCTGTCGCCTATAGCGCGCGCACCGGGGAGGTAAGCACTGGTTGATCTATCTACAACTGGCAGGGATTCAGAAGAAATATAACGACGACCATCTTCTAAGGGGCGTTGATCTCCAAGTCGTTAAGGGTGAAAAGTACGGCCTAGTCGGCCCGAACGGCACCGGCAAAACTACCATCATCAAGATTGCGCTGGGGCGCGTTCTTGCCGATTCCGGCACGATCATGCTTCATAGTCAGATCAAGGTCGGCTATGTCTCGCAGGAAGACGAAATCGAATCGGACTATCCGCTCTTTCTCGCCATGCTTGAATCATACTCTGAACTCCTTGCAATCAAGAGCGCCATGGAAGAGATGGAAACTATCATTGCGCATGGTACTGCCGCAGATCTGGAAAAGTATGGCGAACTTCAGCACCAGTGGGAAGTGCGCGGCGGCTACAATCTCGATACCACCATCAAGAATACACTGATCGGCCTCGGGTTCAGCGAGGACGATTTCCATCGCCCGATCTCGAGTTTCTCAGGCGGTGAACGCAACCGCGCATCACTGGCGAAAGTACTGCTACACTCGCCGGACTTGCTTCTACTCGACGAACCAACCAACCATCTCGACATCGAATCAACTATCTGGCTCGAAAACTATCTACAGGCGTTCGAAGGTGCTTTGATTGTTGTGTCGCACGATCGTGTGTTCCTCGATCACGTTGTGAATAAGATTGTCGAACTTGAGCAAGGGAAGTTAGAGCTGTATCACGGCAACTTCACTGCGTACTGCGTTGAGCGCGCTGAACGACGCCGCCTGCTACTCAAGAAGTACTTGCATCAACAGGAAGAAATCGCGCGCATCGAAGATTTCATCGTCCGCAACATCGCCGGACAAAAGACCAAACAGGCGCAGTCGCGACGCAAGTCGCTCGCAAAGGTCGAACGAATCCAAGCGCCGACACACGATGCCAAGAAAGCAATCATCAAAATGTCGGCATCGCGGCGTGCTTACCTGTCGATCCTCAAGATCGAGGACCTTGCGTTTGCCTATGGTGATCGCGTTTTGTTTTCCGATGTCGAATTCGAAATCGAACGCGGTGATCGCGTTGCCCTGATTGGTCGCAACGGCACCGGCAAGTCGACGTTGGTGAAGGCAATCATCGGCGATCTGGATGTTCAAGACGGCAGTATCGAGATGGGCAAGAATGTCGATATGGAATATTTCGATCAAGAATTAGCGATGCTAAATCCCGATGAGACCGTGCTCGACACTGTCTGGAATCTCCAACCGCAATGGGATGCGTTTAAGCTTCGCAGCCATCTCGCGCGCTTCTTGTTTTTCGGCGAGGATGTTTTCAAGCAAACCAAGATGCTCTCCGGCGGTGAGAAGAAGAAACTCGCGCTGGCGTGGCTTCTGGCATTACCGGCAAACTTCCTGATTCTCGACGAACCGACAAACCATCTTGATATCGGTTCCCGCGAAGTTCTCGAAGAAGCCCTGCGCGAATTCGACGGTACTGTGTTGTTCATCAGCCACGACCGCTTCTTTCTTGATTCAGTCGCAACGCGCGTCCTTTCGCTGGAGAATGCCAAGATCATCGACTGGCGCGGCAAGTACTCAGAATATGTCGAACGCAAGAAGACGCAATCTGATGGCGGCTATGCCGGTGATCGACTGCAGAAACGCGATTCGTACAAAGAAGAACGCCGGCTCAAGAATTTGGCGACTGCGCGAAAGCGCCGAATCAAAGAGCTTGAAGACATAATTGCAATTCACGAAAGCGACATCGAACGTCTCAAGACAGAACAACTCGATGAAAAACACGGCGCCGACTGGTTGAAACTGGGCGAACTCGCGAAAGAACAACAGCGCGTACAAGTGCTGCTTGATAACGCCATGTGGGAGTACTATCAATTACTTGATGAAGAAGAAGCTGCTAATCGTTAACGGCTCGCCGCGTCACGGCAGTTCGACCGAAATTCTCGCCGAGCAATTCGAGTCGGGATTTCGTTCGGTGATTGCCGATGTCGAGGTTACTAATGTGCGTTTGAACGACCTCGAAATTATCCCGTGTCAATCTTGCGCCGTCGATCCGCGTCCGCTGTTGTGTATCTATAAGGATCAGCTCTACCCGGTCCTCGAGCATCTGCGCGAAGCTGACTTCGTTCTGTTGGCGTCGCCGATCCACTTCGATACGGTGTCTTCGCAAATGAAATTGTTCATTGATCGCTGTAATTGTTTCCGCCCGCCAAAGTTTGTGAAAGGCAAGGCAGTCTTCGACAATCAAGGCATCTTGAGTAGTAGGGGAGCCTACATATTGGTAGGTGGAGAGAGAGAGAAGTACGATGCCGCCGAACGTGTGATCGGCGGGTTCTTCATCTGGTGCGGTATTACGAAATCGGGGCGCGTGACCTATTCACACAGCGAGGACCGGCTTGGTTCGGTGAAACGCGATATGGCAAAACTCGAAGAGTGCTTTGCTTTCGGCGTCAACTGCGCGAGTGATCTTGCGTCATCTTAACGCTTCTTCAATTCTTCCAACCAATTCAGTACGACAACAAACTCGCCAGTAGCTTCGCCGGTTTGCGGCACATTTAAGATGAACTTCTGGGCATCCGCAGTCATATCCCAGCGAAATTGTGTCGTGCCGGTGAATGCCATGCGCTGCCGGAACAGCTTCTCCGGCCGACCGGCGTCGAAGTTCGGTCCGGAAGTGTTCACTTCCACAGACTTAAAGTCAAAGCTTCGGTTGGTATAGATGAGTTCTTTGCCGTCGGCGCGCCATTTTGCGTCCCACCCGTTGTCGGCGGATATCTGCCACTTACCGCCGGTAGGGCTCAAGTCGCGGACGAAGACCTCCCGCTGACCGGTCTCGGTACTCGAATAAGCCAGGTAGCGGCCATTAGGGGACAGAACGCCTGTCTGCTCGACAGCTGGAGTCTTAACCAGCGCAGTTACTTTGGTCGAGTCAGAATACTTGACGGTTATGACATCAAAGGCCTGATCCACAATCGACATAACAATCGTCTCTCCGTCCGCTCCCCAACATGACGCGCCACAGTTTTTCCCACTTGCTGCATAGATTGACCGCGGCACACCGACGCCATTGGCTTGTTGTTCAAAAACGCCGAAAACACCGCCGCCGTTTTGCGCATAGAGTATCCGTGTGCCATCCGGCGACCAAATCGGCCAGATTTCATCTTCCTCTTCAAATGTTAACCGTGAAGAGACCCCGCGGCGAAGATCGCGAATCCAGATGTCCGATTTCTGACTCCGGGTGTCGCCCATGCCAAACGCCAATCGGTTTCCATCCGGAGAGATCGCCAGGTCTTCGTAGTCTGCTAAGTCGCCCTCCGTGCCCAGTTCCTTGCCGTTTCGGTCGAACCATGTCAACAGGCGATTTGCTGTTCCCATGGCGCCGGTACGATAGACCAGTTGGCCTTTTTCGGAGATGCTGAAATTGGACATCTCATTTTGCGAAGATATATTTTCGGCTATCGGAATCGCTTCGCCAACCAGCTCCATCTTGCCGAAGTCAAACTTTGTTGTATAGAGCACTCCATCGCGACTGTGAATGAGCTGACCATCAGGAGTTATCTCCAGACGGCTGTATACTCGCCCGATTTCCTTATCCATTGTGCCGTCGAGCGCAGCAACATGCAAAGCCTGACCGCCCCTCGTCCTCGACAACGAATCGCCAAACGACAAATAGAAGAAGTGCTCGCCATTGGGCAGGAAACACGGCCACATATGATACTGCTCGCCCTTTTCTCGCCTGATCGTCGTCGCACCTGTGACTGTTCCACCACCTGCCGAAACTCTCCGAATCGAATCGTTAGTGTCTCCGTCAAACACGATAACGCCGGACGCTCCCCACGTCCCATCAGCGCCGCCGTTGGCATCGCAGATCAATTGCACTGGGCCGCCAAGGGCTGCTATCTTCTTTAGCTGGTTGCCGGCGAAGAAGGCGAGAGTTTTGCTGTCGGGCGACCAAAATGGCCGCTGTGCGTTTTCGGTTCCCGGCAGTGGATAGGCTTCCAAGGCATTCAAAGGGCGCACGTAGATTCGCAGCACAGACGCAGAATCACGTCCCTGAAATGCCAACATCGTCCCATCGGGAGAAAGTCGCGGCCAAGTTATGACCAGCATTTTCTCCGGTACCGGAATCGAGAACTTTGTCGTGACAATCTCCGGTTTTGGTTGAGTGAAGTGGATGAATGCCAACGCCGCCAGTGCCAGCGTGGCTACGGAGGCGATGATCCAACCGAGCTGCAACTGCCGTTTGCGGTGCGCCGCTACCGGAGCCGGCAAGCCGACTTGCGAGCCGCCTTCGTTGACCCACTGCAAAGTTCTCTTTAGATCGCCGGCAGATTGCCAGCGATGGTCGGGGTCTTTGGCAAGGCATTGCTTGATCGCCCGCTCCAACATTGGCGGAGTCATCGTCTGTAGTTCGCTCAAGGGGCGCGGTTCTTTGGTCAGTATCGATGCAATCAGACTGGCCTGACTCGTCGCTTGAAACGCCCGCTGTCCAGTAGCCATTTCATATAACACCGCTCCGAACGCGAAGATATCACTGCGGAAATCGACTTCTTTTCCTTCGAGCTGTTCCGGAGACATGTACTGAATCGTGCCGATGATGGTGCCTTCGCCGGTGAGCGGAGTCGTGCGGGTGATACCGCTCATGCCCTCGACGACGCCGTCGTGAATCTGTAGTTTGGCCAAGCCGAAATCGAGCAGCTTCGCGCCGTTCTTCGTGATGATGATGTTTTGCGGCTTGAGATCGCGATGCACCAGTCCCTGGCGATGGGCGTGCTCAAGCGCGTCGGCGATTTCGATGCCGTAGCGCAGCAGTTCAACCTGACCCAACGGTCCGGTCTTGAGTTTGTCGGTGAGAGTCTGGCCCTCGAGGTACTCCATTACGAGATAGTCAATCCCGTTCTCGCGGCCGATATCGTGCAGTGTGCAGATATGCGGATGATTGAGGCTGGAGATGGCTTTGGCTTCGCGTTCAAACCGCGACCGCAATGCGGCATTGTCGGCATAGATCGCGGGAAGCACTTTGATGGCGACGGTGCGGTCAAGGCGCGTGTCATGGGCTTTGAACACTTCGCCCATGCCGCCTGAGCCGGCGCGGTCGATTACTTTGTAGGGTCCGATTTGTTGTCCGGGGGACAGACTCATGAATTTCTCCAACTTCGATTTCGGCGGAACGGTTTTTCGATTTTCAGTTTCGGTAATTGGACTTGGCTAAAATAGGCCGTTGTAATCTATATTGCAAGGGGAATAGAACCGAAATGCCTACGTTCCAAGTTCGGATTCCCAGTCGCTTTCGGTTGCTCGAAAGTTCAGTTTCCGGCTCCGGTTTCCTCCCCATCATCGCCCCAAATAGTCTCTAAAAGGGCGTTTTACGGCAAAAAAATCGTTTTGATTTTTGCCAAATCGCCCGTATTTTGCGTACTTATATTCGAATTATTGCGTTGACTCCCGGAAAGGTAGGAGACTTTGGATATCAAGGAAATACTTCAACAAGTTGAGACTTACGATAAGGTCGGAAAATACATCACCGACCGCGATAAACCGCTCAAGGAATATTCCGGGCTGACCGCGAATGAACTTGAGAAGATCTTCGACACGATGATCAAATCGCGTCGTATTTTGATCGAAGAAAAACTGCTCACCCGCCGCGGCGAAAGCTACTTCTTTATCGGTTCATCCGGTAAGGAACTGCTCGACTCTTGCACCGGTCACCTGCTGCGCCAGGACGACCCGCTGTTGTGCTACTATCGCAATATGACGCTTGACCTTACGCGCGGCATTGATATTCGCCAGAAAATGCTGGAATGCATCGGCGACCCGCGTTCGTCCTCGACCGGCGGAATGATTCAGCATCACCACGCCGCCCACGCCAAAGAATCGATTATTGCTCAAGGTTCATCGACCGGCGCGCATGCGCTCGAAGCGGCCGGTATCGGCGATGCCATCAAGAATCCGACCCCGATTTCGCAGCAGTCGCGATATCCCGGCGGACGCTGGCAGAAGGACGCCATTGTCTACACCACGATCGGTGAAGGGTCAACTTCGGAAGCCGAGTTTGCTCGTGCGGTGTTCTATTCAGTTTTTGACAAGACGCGCAACATTTTCTCGATTTATAACTGCGGTTGGGCAATCTCGGTGTCTGTTGAAGAGCAGTTCCCGGATGGCGATCCGACCTCGCCGTTTGAAGGTTACCAGCGTTTTGGTCTGAAGATCGACCACTACGACGGTACCGATATCAAGGAAGTGCTCAAGCACCTCAAGGATAACATCGAATACTGCCGCTCCGGCAAGGGTCCGGTGTTGTGCAATATCAAGGTCGTGCGCGAAGAGAGCCATTCCGGTTCGGACGATCAGTCATTCTATATGGCATTGGCCGAACAGAAGTGGCATTACACGAACGACCCGATTCTCAAAGCCGCCAAG
Organism: bacterium; assembly: GCA_016708315.1. Lineage (NCBI taxonomy): Bacteria > bacterium. Next base: position 40,289 of record JADJGC010000009.1, on the reverse strand, counting down.
ACACTCATCGAAGACGGTGTGCTCAAAGCTGACGCCATCAAGAAGATGTATGAGAAGTACGATGAGGAAGTCTCGCGTATTTCCAAGGAAGTTGTCTCTGATCGCCAGCACAAGTCACGCGAATACATCGCGAGTCTGGTGACCGACTACACATTCGAGAAGGCGCAGAAGCGTTGGAATTCGATTGTCGGCGCTTACAAGGGTGATCGCAAGAAGGAATACAAGAAGTACTTCGAAATGGGCGCCCGTCCGGCTGTTGAGCCGCCGGAAGATCAGGGGCCGATGACTTTCCGTCGCGCGATGAACTATGCGTTGTTTGATGCATTCTTGCTCACGACCGACACGATTCTCTTTGGTGAAGACGTTGCCGATTTCTCCGGCAAGATGAAGTTCAACACCGAAGAGCAGAAGATACTGAAAGGCAAGGGCGGTGTGTTCCTGGTATCGCAGGGACTGCAACGCGCCTTCGGTGTTCACCGCGTGTTCAACACGCCGCTTGACGAAGCCGGTATTTTGGGCCGCGCGTCCGGGCACGCCCATCAGGGACGCAAGGTATTGCCGGAAATTCAGTTTATCGATTATATGTCACCGGCATATCAACATTTGAAAGACCGCATCTGCTCGCTGCATCAGAGATCGAAGAAGCAGGAGCACGCCGATATGGTGATTCGCTGTTCGTACGGCGGATACAAGCAGGGTGCCGGTTCGTTCTGGCATTCCGAGGCTAACCTTGGGACGTTCTTGAACATTCCGGGTCTGCATGTGGTGTGTCCTTCGAATGCCGAAGACGCCGTCGGTTTGTTCCGCACGGCTATCGGCTGCGTTGATCCGGTGTTGTTCTGCGAGTCAGTGGCTCTCTACAATCGTCGTGATTGGGATGGCGTGCCGCTTGAGAAGCCGTACCCGGCGCTCGATTACATGATTCCGTTCGGGCAGGCGAAGGTGTACAATCCGGATAACAGCGATATCGCGATTATCTCGTACGGTATCACTTTGCCGATGTGTCTCAAGGCAGCGGAATTGTTGGCCGAAAAGGGCATCAACGCCCGCGTCATCGATCTGCGCACGCTACGCCCGATGGACGAAGAGACCATTCGCCAGTCGGCTATCGACTGCGGTCGCGTGATGATTGTCTCCGAAGATCGTTTCCCCGGCGGTACCGGTCCGACGATTTCGGCGGTCATTTCCAGTTCGGATGCATTCGGTTATCTCGATGCTCCGATTGGATTGATCACTCCGCTTGATGCGCGTGTGGCATACGGACCCGATGGCGACCGCGCCTGCTTGCCGCAGATTGACCAGATTGTCGCCGAGACCGAAAAGTTGATGGCGTACTAAGGTCTGAATCTGTTTTTGACTTTCCCAAGGGACGCAGGAGACTGTGTCCCTTTTTTATTGCTGACCGGTTTTCTGATTCTCTTCCTTCTCTAGTAATTCCTTCCAAAGTGTTCAATAAAAACGGCATAACCCGGGTTAATCGGGACAGCCAAAGCTATCACCGAAACCGATGCTTACATCAGAGACCATTTGCATCTGCAGTCGGGGCTACCTACTGCAGACTTGCCCCCGCAAGTTGTCACAGCGAGATCGAGATTGTTGAACCGCAACGGCCGTTGCGAACTCACTGCAAAGTACTTGTTGGGCCGGCAAAGCTGGCGCTTCCAAGCGAACATCAGTGCCTCTACTATTTGGGGCGGGAAATAATGTCGAGTGGATGACTACAGATTTTTCCGGGAGGGGCAATTCCGCACGATCGGAGGAGAAGCCTGCCGTCCGCGACCCACCACCGTGGGTTCTGCGCTTCCAGACAGGTCATGGGAGCACGAGACGCCTCAACCCGGCCCTCTCTCCCGCAAGGCGGGACCAAGTCGGCCACAGGGAGAGGGGGGGAAAATCGCAGTCGGAAGACACACCCCGTCTCGACCGCCCTCGTTCCTCGGGCGTTCGAGCCACCCCTCTTTAGAGGGGAATTGGACTTGGTGCCGTGATTGGAAGAGTGTCGGGTTCTGATCTTCGCTGAGAACCCGACAAACGAAGTTACCCGTTCCGATGGAAGCGAGGGACATTGTTTGTTTCCGTTTTTTAAAGCAAACTACGGCTCTCGTCATTCTCATCCGAAACAAAAAATAGTAACAAATATCCATTTTCCGCTTGACAATGTGGCTCCATGAATTTTATCGTGTGGGACAAACGGGAGTGCGCAATCAAGGTATTGTGAAGTAAAATAAAGGCGGATCAGTTCCTATCTTGGACGGGGCGTCACTCGAACATATCAAAAATTCACATCATTGGAGCACGCCACTGCAATTGCAGGAGTGCGGGAAGGGACGATTCTGCCATGACGGATTTCACGGTAGAAATTTTCGACCGGCTGCAGGATGAAGCGGAGTTTTTTGACCGCGAAGCCGAGAGGACGCAAGGGGCACAAAGAGGGCTGAAATTCACAAACAATCTCAACTACGAGCAGTACTTTGCGCATCAACGACCATACGCTGCTGTGAGAGACTTCATGGGGGATATTGGCGGCAAGCGAATTCTTGACTATGCTTGCGGCACCGGATGGACCTCGGTGTTTTTCGCGCGATCCGGAGCGCAATGTCACGGGATTGACATTTCGGCAAAGTCAATAGCGGTCGCAAACCGTACTGCAGTGATCAATGAGGTGGGAAGTCGATGCGATTTTCGCGTTGGTTCAGGCGAGAATTTGCCGTATGCGGATTAGACGTTTGATTTCGTGTTCGGGAATGCGGCTTTGCATCATGTCGATTTGGAGATGGCGCCGGGGGAAATTGCGCGCGTTCTCAAACCGGGCGGAAAGGCTGCGTTTATTGACGATCTGAGGTATCATCCGGTGTTGTGGCTGTATCGCCATATTGCGCGACGCAAGCATACGCTTTTTGAGGCGCCGTTGATACTGCGCGACCTGGAGTGGTTTACGGGTTCCTTCTCGGAAATCAAAGCCGAGACATTTGACATTCTGAATTTGATGCCGAAGCGAAAGAGAGTGGCCTCGGTACTTACCAAGGTAGATGATGCGTTGTTACAAGTGATGCCCGGTTTGCGGAATTGTTGTCGTTATGTGGTGGTGAAGTTGGTGAAGTGAGCGAATCGGGAGGGGAAAGGCGACAGACAGGGATGGCGGGTCTCCGGGGAAGGCGCTACTTGAAAATATGCGACTCGTTCGGTAAGGAGACCCACCCTACGAAGACCAAGAAATGTCAAACCTATCGTGATGGTGATCGAGAACTGTGCTCACTCCTGCGGGACGCGGGAGCTACGACGAGACACGGGAGCTGCGATCTACTCTCCCGGAGGAGAGATGAAGCAAACAGGGCGCAGCAAGCTGCGCCCCTACGAAAGCTGGACTTGATCCGAACTACAATCCTAGGAAGAGAATTTCGGTTTCGATGTAGGAGGTGTTTTCGAAGAGGGCGGCAGTGCCGACAGCTTCAGAGGTGTATAAGCGCAGCTCGTTGACGCGAATTGTCCACCAGAGATTGCGGTAGAATCGGGTCATCGTGCCGAAGCGAAGACTTGCATAGAGCGAACGGTCGTCCATGATCTCTGGAGTTGAACCCGCAGTGGAGCGCTCATCACCGTTGCTAACGTGGCGCAGTTTGAATCCAGCCATAGCGTGGAGGATACGAGTCAACTTGCCGCTGATATCGGCAGTAAATGCAGTCGAAAACATATTGTCGGAATTGATAGACGATAAATCAACCGGAACGAAGTCGGTGTCTTTGCGAGTCAGCCGGTTAGGGTAGCCCGCGAATTCGAGCGCAGTGTAAACTGCGGCATTGGGGCCGAGGAGACGGCTGCCATCAATATAGAATTCCCATTTGGGGATCATTGTTTCAAATGACTGAGCACGATATGAAGGCACTGCAGTCGATGGGTAGTCCCACTTGCCGGCGCCTGCGTACTGATAATCGAACAAGTTGAAGTAGATTGACGCTCCGGCGCGAAGGTAGCTGCCCGATTGGAAGGTTTTACGGACGATTAAGCGCGGGGCGCCGCTATAGACAAATTCCTTTACTTCCGCAGTATCGCGATAGGTTGCTCCGGCGGGCGGGTCTGGCGCGGCAAATTTAGTGTGCTGATAAATGAATCTGCCGCCGACGATGATGTCGAGATTGTTGTCGGTACGATACATAATGTCAAGCTGGCCTTCGACATTTTCACCGACATTTGCTGGAAGAGCAAATTGCGTGTCAGCAGGTGAAGTGCCGCTCGGTTGAAGGGCAAAAATGTAAGAACGCGGATAATTGCTGAATGCGCCGGAAATAGCGGCAGTTAAGCGCGGTTTGAACTTCCACGCAAAAGCTGTTTTGACATTGAGGCGGTTGGGCTCGGCGAGCAAGAAGGCTTCGCGATTTGAGCGATTTTCATCCTCGCCATAAGTTGCCCAGAGCGATCCAAAGGTCTTCTTGCCGAGATGTGAATATACGTCGAGTTTGAAATTGTCGATCTTGTAGTCAATTCCGCTATAGAAGCGATAGCCGTATCGTCCTGCGCTTTGTCCGGTGAGAGCGGTGATGTCGTTCTCGTTTTTGCCCATGCCGTAGCTAACAGCGAGATGCAGTTTATCCAGATCGGACAAATAGACGGCGCTGCGACGATTGATTTCGAATGCCCAGGAATTTGACATGCCGACGACCGATGGCAGGATTGAGAGGTTGATCTCCGGCCAGGGACGCGATTTTCGGGGAGCGGCGCCAAGGTCGGTGACAATCACCGGCAGGAACAATAATATCAGTAAGCCAAGCTTGAGAAATTTGCTCATAATCTTCCTTTCCTACTGATAGTGACGAATGATATCCAGAACTTGTCTAAAGTCTTCGGGTAATTCAACCTCAAAAGTTGCAGACTTGCCGGTTTCAGGGTGAATAAAGACCAGTCTTTTGGCGTGAAGCATCTGCCTGGGAGTCGCTTTGAGCAGTTTCAGAGCTGTGGGCCGGTGGCGCGCCTCGATTCCGGTGAGCCGGCCATCGCGGCCAGTATATTCAGGATCGCCGAAAACGGGGTGGTTAGATTCTTTGAGATGAGTCCTGATCTGGTGAGTTCTGCCCGTTTCGAGGTGGAGTTTTACCAGACTGAGGAAGGATAGTTCTTCCATAGTCTCGTAGTGAGTGACGGCTTCGCGAGTGTTGGGACTGCCGGAAGTCATAACGCGACGATCCGCGCGTGAGCGGCCAATGGCGATGTCGATTGAGCCTTTGGGCGGATTCATCTTGCCCCAGATTAGTGCCCAATATTCACGAGTCAAGGTACGCTGCATTAGCTGAGCTGCGAGTTTGCGATGGATGGTGTCATTCTTGGCGACAACCATCAGGCCGCTGGTGTTCTTGTCGAGCCTGTGAACAAGTCCGGGAAAGCCACGAGCATAGCCGCTAGAAAGCTGGCTGAAGTGGTGCAATAGGGCATTAGCAAGAGTGCCGCTTTCGTGACCGGGAGCCGGATGAGTGACCATCCCGGCGGGTTTGTTGACGACCGCGAGGAAATCATCCTCGAAGACGATCTCGAGTTCAATCTCTTCCGAGACGAAAGATATCCGCTTTTCGTCAGGTTTGTCGATGACGACTTCTTCACCGCCGGAGACGAGCTGAGAGACTCTCACCCACTTGTCGTTGATGGTGATTCGTTTCTCGCCAATGAGGCGTTTGAGATGACTTCGAGAGAGACCGAGATCGGCCTGAGCGAGAGCGACGTCGATGCGTTCAGGTTCAGGCAGTGTTGGGATTTTGACTGTGATTAATGGCACATTTCTGCTTTCGGGAATCGAAGATTAGAGCGGCAATTATCAGCACCATTCCGACGCTGACCGCCGAATCTGCGATATTGAATACCGGCCAGCGATCAAGCGCATAGCCAGGAAAATCGAAGAAGAGAATTTTCGCCGGTTCGAGCGAAAAGTCAGGGAAATCGACATCAATGAAGTCGACGACTGCGCCAAAGCGCAGACGGTCGGTCAGATTTCCTAATGCACCTCCAAGAACCAATGACAGGGCAACGTCAAGAATACGGTTCTTGCCGGCGTCCTTGTATAATACGATTACCACGATGATCATTACAGCAATCGAAGCAAAAGTATAGAAATAAGTCGAACCCAACTTGGTGGAGAAAGCGCCGCCTTCATTGAAAATCAGCGTAAACTGCACCAAATCGCCGATAATGCTGGTCTTGGAGACAGGGCTAAGGGCTTTTAAAGCCCAAATCTTGGTGATCTGATCAACCAGAAAGACGACTGCCGCAATTAGCGAAACATTGAAAAGGTAGCGGTTGGCGGTTGACCAGCGAAGGTTATCTGACAACGGCATCGATTCTACTTTTTGCGTCTCGTGGTCGTGGTAGCCTTGGCTTCCTCTTCACGCTCCTTGCAGGAGATGCAGAATCGCGCGTGTGGAACAGCCAGAAGGCGGGCAGTGCTGATCTGTTTGCCGCAGCCGAGGCATTTGCCGAAGGAACCGTTGCCGATACGACGCAGTGCGTCATTGATATGATAGACCAGACGGCCAGTTTTGGATGCGAGCAGGAATGCCTTTTCTCGCTCCATGGCATCGGTACCCTGATCAGCCATATGGAAAGAATGGCTGGAATGATCGCCGGTAGCTTCCTTGGTGGTGGTACTGAGATTCATATCCTTAAACAAACCCATGTCGCGCATTAGCTCTTCACGACGGGCGAGAAGAATCTTCTCAAATCTCTCTAAATCACGTTTACGCATAAGACTCTTATTATAACCAAATTCGGCCCAAATTGCTATCCGAAAAAGCTATCTCTTGATTGCCAGTTTTGCCGGTTCGCCGTTGACATCCCAGTCGCGCTGGAAGCCGTCGGCGGACTCGCCGAAGTCAACAGCAGTCGCCAAGGTCTCTTTCTTGATGTATTCAAGGTGCCGTTTGGCAGCTGAGACGACTTTGTCAGTGGAACTGATGGCGACGGTGATGTTGTCTGTCACGTCGAAGTCGGCATCCTTGCGCATATTCTGGATCTTGTTCACCAGTTCGCGTGCAAAACCCTCGTCGCGAAGCTCGTCGGTGATAACGGTGGTAAGTGCGACAGTATATCCACCATCGGCGGCGACGGCGAATCCGTCTTTGCCGGTTAAGCGAACTTGAATTTCGTCACTGGTGAAGGTGTACGTTTTGCCGTCGACTGTAACCTTCAATTCCTTCAACGCGAGGAATTTCTTGATTTCAGACTCGGGCAACTTGCCGAGTGCGGCTTTGACCGGGTTGATCGCGCTGCCTAACTTGGGACCAAGCTCTTTCAAGTTCGGGAGTATGGTGTACTCAGCGACTTGCGTGGTGTCGGCGATGAAGGTAACGTTCTTGACGTTGATTTCTTCTGCGACGACCTGAAGCAGAGGCGCAACGTTTGCTTCGCTGACATCAGAAGGAAGCTTGACCTTCATCTCCTGCAGCGGCTGACGGACTTTGATCTGGACTACATTGCGCGCTGAGCGACCGAGGCCGACTAACTTTATGGCGGCGTTCATGCGCTCTTCGAGGCTCGCATTGATCTTGGATTCGTCGTGCTTCGGGAACATCTGATGATGAACCGAGTCGCCGTTGCCGAGTTCGCGGTATAGGCGTTCGCTCAGGAAAGGTATTGTCGGCGCTGAAAGCAGGCAGACGTTGACGAGTGCGTTGTAAAGTTCGAGATAAGCGCGGAACTTGTCGGGTGTATCGCCGGAAGCCCAGTATCTGCGGCGACAGCGGCGGACATACCAGTTCGATAGTTCGTCTTGCACAAACTCGTCGATGGCACGGCAGGCGCGGGTCATGTCGTAAGCATCCATCGCTGTGGTAACGCCGCGCTTGAGGCTTTCGAGACGTGATTGCAGCCACAGGTCGATTTCGGCGGGTTCGCCGGCAAGTTTCTCGAGTAGCGCCTTGAGGTCGCCCTTAGTTTCTTGCGCGGCACGATCCTTGAGATTATCGATATTCGCGTAGATCGCGAAGAAGGCATAAGTGTTCTTGAGCGTATCAAGGAACTTGCGCTGAGTCTCGCCAATGCCGGCGACATCAAGTCTGGTGACTTGATGCGGTTGGCTGACGGTCAACAGGTACCAGCGCAATGCATCGGCACCGTAGGTGTTTACCACTTCGAACGGGTCGATGGTGTTTTTGAGCGACTTCGACATCTTCTTGCCCTTTTTGTCGAGAATGAAGCCGATGACGACGACATTCTTGTAGGCAGGCTTGTCGAAAAGGAGAGTGCTGATTGCGAGCAGTGAATAGAACCAGCCGCGAGTTTGATCGGTAGCTTCTGAGATGAAGTCAGCCGGGAAATTCTGCTCGAAGTATTCCTTGTTCTCGAACGGATAGTGGAACTGGGCGTACGGCATGGCGCCGGAATCGAACCAGACGTCGATGACTTCCGGTTCACGGACCATTTGCCGCCGCACTCGCATTTGACTTCGAGCAGATCGACATGCGGTTTGTGCAGGTCAAGCTCGGCCGGTGCGTTGGTCGCCATCTTGCGAAGTGTTGCCACTGAATCGACAGGCTGGACCTTTTCGCATTCCTGACACACCCAGAGATTGAGGGGCGTGCCCCAGTATCGCTCGCGCGAAAGCGCCCAATCGACGTTATTCGAGAGCCACTCGCCCATGCGACCCGTGCCGATTTCGGAAGGCACCCAGTTAATCTCATTACTGCGGGCGAGCAAGCGATCCTTGTTTTCTGACGTCTTGATGTACCACGACTTGCGGGCGTAGTAGATCAACGGCGAATGACAGCGCCAGCAGAAGGGGTACGAGTGCTCGTAGATTTCTTTCTTGAACAGTATGCCGCGTTTGTCCAGATCCTTGATGATGATCGGGTCGGCATCTTTGATGAATTTTCCGGCATAGTCGGTGACTTCGGGCGGAAAGGTGCCATCAGGCAACACAGCTTGTATTACAGGCAGACCATACTTCAAGCCCACGGAATAGTCGTCTGCGCCAAAGGCAGGCGCCATGTGGACGATACCGGTACCGTCTTCGAGAGTGACAAAGTCAGCGAGTGTGACGTAGTAAAGCTTCTCGTACTTGCCTTCGAAGAAGGGGAAGAACGGCTTGTATGACTTGTGCTCAAGGGTCTTGCCCTTGAACTTGTCGAGTACTGTGAATTCGCCGCCTAAGACGCGAGCGGCAAGGGCTTCGGCAAGAATCAACTTCTCTTCGCCGAATTGGACCTTGATGTAATCAGCTTCTGGCGCCACAGCCAAGGCGACGTTGGAGATTAGCGTCCATGGCGTCGTCGTCCAGACGAGGAACTTGGTGCCAGGTTCGTCTGCTAATTCGGCACGGACAAATATCGACGGGTCCTTGACGTCTTCATAGCCTTGTGCAACCTCATGAGAGGACAGGCCGGTACCGCAACGGGGGCAATAGGGAAGTATCTTGTGTCCCTTGTACATCAGGCCGCGATTGTAGAATTGTGCAAGTATCCACCAGACTGATTCGATGTAGTTGTTTTCGCAGGTGATGTATGGCTTGTCCAAATCGAGCCAATAGCCAGTGCGCTTAGTCAGGTTATCCCAATCGGTCTTGTATTTGAAAACAGATTCGCGGCACTTCTTGTTAAACTCAGCTATGCCGTACTTTTCGATCTCATTTTTGTTCTTGAGACCCAGTTGAGTTTCGACTTCGATTTCAACGGGTAAGCCGTGGGTGTCCCAACCGGCTTTGCGTTCGACGAGATATCCCTGCATCTGCTTGTAACGGCAGACCATGTCTTTGATAGTGCGAGTGATGACGTGATGAATTCCAGGACGGCCATTTGCTGTTGGCGGACCCTCATAGAAGGTATAGCGCGGGGCATCCTTGCGCAGTTTCAGACCCTGGTGGAATGTGTCTGCCTTGTCCCAATACTCGAGGACGGCTTCCTCAAGCTTCGCTAAGGTAGCGTCGGACTTTAACTCATCGAATTTCAAACTGTCATCCTTTCAACCACTTTCGCAATCATCTCGGTCATCAACGGCTCGGTCTTGTTGGCGGCAGCCAAAATCAATTCATGGCTGCAGGGGTGCATATTGTCTGCGAGTCCCATATCGGTGACAATCGACACGCCGAGGACTTTCATGCCTTGATGACGGGCTACGATAACTTCGGGCACAGTCGACATACCGACGACATCGGCGCCCATTGTGCGGAGCATGCGGTACTCGGCTCCGGTCTCGAGATTCGGACCCGTAACGGCTACATAGACTCCGCGCATGATTCGATAACCGAGGTCGAGCGCTGTTCGTTCCGCCAAATCGAGGAGATCTTTATCGTAGCAGTTGTACATATCGGGGAAACGAGGTCCCAGACGCTCGTCGTTTGGTCCGATCAGGGGGTTCTGACCCTGGAAGTTGATATGGTCTGTAATCAATACCATTTCGCCGACGCGATACTGCGGATTCATACCACCGGCAGCATTGCAAACGATGAGCACCTTGACGCCGAGCTGTTTCATAATACGGACCGGAAACGTCACCTGTTCCATGTTGTAGCCTTCATAGAAATGGAATCGGCCTTGCATGGCGACAACACTTTTTCCGTTGAGTTTGCCGAATATCAGACGCCCAGCGTGACCTTCGACAGTCGAAACCGGGAAATGCCGGATCTGCTGATAGTCGATGACGGTTTCTTTTTCGATTCGTTCGCCAAGACGGCCGAGGCCGGTACCAAGGATGATACCGATAGGCGGTTCAGACTTGGTTTTGTTTCGGATGAATTCGGTAGCTTCGGAAATCTTGTCCATCAAGTTCATAGTATCGTCCTACTTGTTTTCGTTGGTATCTGCGCTCAGCATCTCTACGTTGGCCGCAACATCCGCCAAGTTCTCGCTCTGCGATTTTTCGTCGAGAAGTCTGCGGTGGGTGTCGATCAGCGAACGCAGTTCGGCGACGAAACGCACCTTCTGCATTTTGAGCGACGCCAATTCGAATTTCATCGTTTCTACTTCGCTGAGCGCCTTTTGTTTCATCTCAACGCAAACGGCTTCGGTTTCGCGAATCTGAACCTCGGCGGACCGGTCAGCAGCTTTGCGTTTTTCTTCGGCGGCTTGCTGAGCGGTCAAGAGGGCGTCTTTTATTGATTTTTCAAGGTTCTGGAACTGCTTGAGTTTTTCTTCCTGTGACAGCAACTGGCGCTGAAGCGCATTGTTGGCGTCGATCAGGCGCTCCAGTTCTCCGGCGATTTCGTTGAGTACGTTTTCAACATCCATCGGGTTGTAACCGCGAAGTTTCTTTTCAAACTTTACGTTCCGCAATTCCACCGGAGTCATAGCCATGATATCGATTCCTTTCAACGTGGTTTTTTTATTTTATCGCTCGCCGAACAATGCACGGCCGATACGGATCATAGTTGAACCTTCGGCGACGGCGATCTCCCAGTCATCGGACATTCCCATCGAGATCTGGTCGAATTCGGCGGCTTTGGGATGTCCGGCTTTGATCGACTCGAACAACCCGCGCAATTCAACAAATGACGCGCGAATTATTGATTCGGTATCTACAAACGGCGCCACGGTCATGAGACCGCAAAGGCGCACGTTCTTAAGTTCAAACACATCGGCGGCGACGCGCTCGGTTTCTTCAGGCTGAAGCCCATACTTCTGGGCTTCACGACTGCAGTTGACCTCGAGCAAGATCGGCATGACTTTTCCCAGCCGGGCCGATTCTTCGTCAATTGCCCGGGCGAGCTTGAGCGAATCGACTGATTCGATCATATCAAAGAGGCTGACAGCGGCTCGCGCTTTGTTCGTCTGCAGGTGGCCGATCATATGCAGACGATAATCGCGCGGCGTCGTCGCGAACTTGCTTTGTGCCTCTTGCACCTTGCTCTCGCCGAACTGCGACATTCCCGCAGCGACTGCTGCCTCGATATCGCTAAGCGGTCGAGTTTTAGATACTGCGACCACTGTGATTTCTGCCGAATTTCGACCGCAAATTGTGGCGACTTCTTCAAGTTTCGCCATAAACTCACGGCAATTTCGGCTGACTGAAGTGTCGCCGGCCATAGTAATAGGGCATTATATACGGCTAACAGGTGGGAAGCAATGAAAAGATTGGTGTCGGGAGTCGATCAATGCTGGTGGAGGTGATTGAAAAAGTACCGCAGAAGGGTGTTTGTTCTGCGGCTACAGGTACTGTTCAACGACGGCTTGGATATCAACCATCTTGAATGGTTTATGGATGAAGCCGTTTGCGAGGCCGGAGACAACCTGGCCTTCGGTAGTGCCGACATTGTAACCAGAGATTACGACCACCGGAATATCGGGATGTTTGCCCTTGATTGCGGTAAGAAGTTCGGTGCCGGACATGCGAGGCATCTTGAGGTCCGTGATAACGAGCGAGAATTGCTCTTCGTCAAGCATCTTAAGTGCGGACTCGCCGTCGTTGGTTACACGGCTCTTAATATCATAGACATCCAACATCTCCGAGAGGAGAGTTGCCATATTTGGATTGTCGTCAACGATAAGAATTTCGCGCTTTGCCATCAGTCTTTTTTGCAATACCCATTCTTGCCCCAATTTCTTTTTCGACAAAGGTAGTAAGAAAGTTCAGGAAATTATCCATGCCAACGTGGGTTTTTGCGGATACGGAAAAGATGTGCGCGGGGGGAAAGTTCAAGTCAATTGAGGGAATCTCTTCAGCAGAGATTAGGTCGGATTTGTTTAGTATCAGGAGTCGGGGGACTTGTCCAGCACCGATTTCATCCAATACTGCATTGGTTTTCTCGTAGTGGTCGATTGGATTCGGATGAGAGATATCGACTATATGAAGTAAGAGATCGGCGTAGCGAACCTCGTCGAGCGTTGACTGAAACGAAGCAACCAGCTCGTGAGGGATCTTTTGGATGAATCCGACAGTGTCGGATATCACTATGCGGTTCTTACTGTTAAGGGGCAGGAACCGCGTTACGGCGTCGAGAGTGCAGAACAAGAGGTCGTCAGCCCAGACGCCTGCCTTGGTTAACAGATTGAATACGGTTGACTTACCGGCGTTGGTGTAGCCGACAAGGGCGATTTTATAGACATCTTGACGACGCTTACGTTGGGTGGCGCGTTGGCGGTCGACCTTTTCGAGGCGTTCCTTTAGAGTGGCAATCTTGGTCTTGATTATACGGCGGTCGACCTCAAGCTGGGTTTCACCGGGACCGCGTGTACCAATGCCGCCGACTTGTTTGCTGAAATGGGACCACATATTGGTTAACCGAGGAAGCAGATACTGCAACTGAGCCAATTCAACCTGAATCTTGGCTTCGCTGGTAGTGGCTCGTTTGGCGAAGATATCAAGGATGAGATTGCCGCGATCGATGACTTTGATCTCGAGTTCTTTCTCGAGATTTCTGACCTGAGCGGAAGAGAGCATATCGTCGAAAACGATGAGATTGGCGCCGGTCGCCTCTTTCATGGATTTCAATTCGTCGACTTTGCCGGTACCGATAAAGGTACGGCTATCGGGAGAAGGGCGCTTCTGAGTGAGTGTACCGACGACTTTGGCTTCCGCCGAGTACACGAGTTCTTTCAGTTCTTCGAGCGAATCGGAAAAGGCGCGGTCATCTATTTTACCGAATTGCACACCGACAACGATGGCGAGTTCGCTTGCCCGTTTGACTTCGTGGAACTTGGGTTGCATCAGGCTGAGTGGAAATTCTCTTCGGAGGTCAATTCGGCGTATTTGCCACGGTCTTCCTTGCGGACGTTACCGGTTGGTATTTCGCGAATCAAGTAGTGACTCCGTCTTTCCGGCGACTTAACTGCGAGTTTGTCACCGGATTTCACTTCGTTTGAGGCTTTGGCTACCCGGCCATTGAGGTCGACGGCGCCTTTGTCGCATAGCTCTTTCGCAAGCGAGCGGCGCTTGATGATTCCGGATTTATTGAGGAACTGATCGAGTCGCATCTATATCCCGCGCAAGTCGATGTAGACGCGCTCTTTCATCTCGTCGACGATTTGTGCAATAACTTCCGACGACTTTTGACGGCGGGCATATTCTTTCAGCATGTCGTAGTCATCCGCAAGAGAAACAGCTCTTTCATCTTTACGGTCGAGAAGTTTGATGATGTGCAGTCCTTCTTCGGACCAGACCGGTTTTGAAATACCGCCAATCTCAAGTCCTACGAGACCGCCCTTGAACTCATCGGGAAGCTCAGCGAGGGCATACCAACCTAACTCACCGAAATTGGCGCGTGTCCTATCGTCGGTCGAATAGTCTTTAACCAATGTGGCCCAGTCCTCGCCGCTCTTGGCGCGGGTTACAAGGGCTTCAGCTTCAGAATATACGCGTGTGCTGTCGGAGTTGGAGGATTTTTCGAGAAGCAGAATGTGCTTAGTGTGGAAGGACTCGTCGGCCTTGCCTACCAGTTTAATAATGTGATAGCCAAAAGCTGTGTGCACTACGGGTGAGACTTCGCCCGGATTCAATGCCAGTGCGGCCTTTTCATACTCCGGCACGAGGTCACCCTTGCGGAAGGTGCCGATATCGCCGCCGCCTTCGGCGGAAGGATCTTCGGAGAATTGTTCCGCCAGAGCTTCAAAGCTCTCGCCTTGACTGATGCGTTCGCGCAGGGACTCTGCCATTAGTTTGAGCGAGTCGGAAATCTGGGAAGAGGCAGTCAATTTGAGAAGCAAATGAGCCAATTTGATTGAGTTCGGATGAGGCGGAAGACTGTCGCGATAGGTAGAATAGAACTTCTCGACTTCATCGCGAGTAACCGAGACTTTGCTCAATAATTTCTGTACGAGGCGGTCTTTCACCAGCTGATCGTGAATATCAACGCGAAGCTTGTTGCGCAGGTCGCGCATGGTGTAGCCTTCGACAGCAAGTTGGTTCTCAAACTCTTGAGTTGAGCGAAAACGGCTGCGCAGGTCCGTCATACGCTCTTCGAGAGCCTGATCGACTTGTTTGTCATCGACGACAATGGAGGTGTCTTCCTTGGCTTTGATGAGGATCAACCGGTCATTGATCATCTGGCGAAGGAGTTCTTCCTTGAAATGAGCTTTCTGCTCGGGAGTTTTGAGCTGGTCAGCGGCTTGCGTTTCGTACATTTCCAGTTGGAACTGCAGTTCGGAAGCAAGCACCACGCGATCGCCGACTACGGCGACGATTTTGTCAAGCGGTTCCCATGCGTAAGCCAGCGTTGAGAAGCAGCAGAGACCAACCAATAGGAATATGAATCTAACCCTTAACGTCATACTTTGCCTTGTCTATCGAATTTACCAACGCATCCTCATTGATTTCAATTTTGGCTTTCTCACGGCGATCACGGAGCCAGTCAACTGTCGCGCTGGAGCGCTTCAAGTCGATGATGCGCGCCTGTACCTGCGAAACGACACCCTCGATTGGGCGAATCACCGGCTGTTTAACATCGACGACTTTGATTACTGAAAACGTGCCTTCGTCATTGACAACGATGTCAGAAATCTTGTCGACGGGCAGTTTTGAGGCGGCTTCCCAAATTTTGGGGTATCGGGATTTCTGTACGAATCCGAGGTCGCCCTTGGTGGCTTTCATTCCGACACGAATTGTATTACGTGCGGCCAGAGCTTCAAAGTTCGCTCCGCCGCGCAATTCTTCAATAACCGGCGCGAGAAGTTCGGCCGTGGCCATCTGAATTTCAAAGACGTGATATTCCTGTGGGACAGTAAACTCGGTGATATGAGAATTGTAATACTCAGAGATTTCGTCTTCGGAAGCTGACACAGCCTGGCCGATCACCTGACGCGTGAACTTGTCGACCATTAGTCCTTCGCGGAAGTCGGTGACGCGTTTCTGATCTTCGTCGGTGTCCTGTATCTTGCGCTGTTCGGCTTCGTACTCGACAATGTTTCTCAACTCCAGTTGAAAGATAACCTTCTTCATCGTGCGTTCGTCATCGAATCGCGGACGCGATGCATCGGGCACGTCGGCAAGCTTGTTGATGTAACTCTCGACAGTCAATTCACCGCCGGTGTAGCTGGCAATGATCATCTGCTGTTCGAATGGCTTGAGGAGTTCCAGATTCGGGAAGAAGTTGTCGGGTCGAGTGGCATTATTGAGCGTCGGGGGATAGTACATTTCGAGTCGTTCCAAAAGCATAGCGGTCGCTTCGGGATTTATCTGGACAGCGGCTTTCTCTTCCATTTTGCGCAGAAACACTTCTTCTGATTCCATCGCGCGCCTGCTCACCAAGGCGGTCTTGATGAATGGTTGAAGCTCGGCGAAGGGGCGGAGTTCAACTTCGCGTGCTTCCGCAAAGCGGATGATATGATAGCCAAATTCAGTTTTGAGCGGTTCAGAGGTCTCTCCGACCGCCATTTGGAAAGCTTTTTCGCGAAATTCGGCGACAACGTCGGTGCCCCAATTGAGCCATCCGAGTTCGCCGCCGCGAACTGCAGAGGATTGGTCGAGAGAGACGAGCCGTGCAATAGAGTCGAAAGCGGCTCCACTGCTTAGTTGCTGACGGATGCTGTCTGCTTCCGGTTTAGTAGCTACGAGAATATGGAAGATCCGGCGTTCTTGCTTGAGCTTGTCGTAGAACTCGCGGATGTCAGCATCAGTCGCATTGGTAGCAGGGGCGACATCCATTTTGTAGAGAACATCGAAAAGGAAGTTAGCCTTTTGGGTCACAATCAGCTTTTCGATTTCCTGATCATTGGCGAGTCCGGACTCATAAGCGCCTTTAACCAATAGCTTGTAATCGATGACGGAATCCACCGCGGCGCGTTTGGCTTTGAATTCTTCGGCGTAGGATTCGAATGTCCAGCCGCCCTTGTCGAAAAAATCGTGGATAATGGCGACTGGAATGTCTTCGCCGTCGACGACGGCTACGGTTGAGTCATTGGCGCCGCCACAGCCGAACAAAAGCAGGGCGGAAATTGCGAGTGCAGTTAAGAGCAGAACGTATTTTCTCATGTCTATCCTCATAGTGCTTATATTACAAACCAAATAGTGGAATGATCCAACTGAAGCTTATTAACTAACGCTAAACCGACAGCGCAAGCAACAGTTTTCTAGCGGCTCCGAGCGGCCGTTCTTCCGTGTCGGGAAACTCGGAACGGATGATAAAGCCGTCGGAGGAGTCGAATTCGAGGCGGTCAGGAGCGGCCATGCGCAAGCGCTCGATTTGAGCTTTGGTCGGCAACTCGCCTTCGCCATAGCTGAGAGTCAAGCGTCCGCCTGAAAGGCGAACCCGGGCAATGCGATTTCGGCGTGCAACGATGTTCAGAGCCATCAGATCGATGAGATTCTGAGTTTCGTCGCCAAATTTGCCAAAGCGGTCGTGAAGTTCGGCTGCGACTAAGTCCAAATCCTGCTCAGATTTGGCATCGGCGATCTTGCGGTAGATATCGACGCGCTGGCGGGTTTCTTCGATGTATGATTCCGGAATATAGGTATCGCAATCGATATCGATTTTGACCTCGAAGTCGCTATCGGCGGTTTCGCCTTTCAGTTCGGCGACGGCTTCTTCAAGTAGTCGACAATAGAGGTCGAAGCCGACCTCTTCGATAAAGCCGTGCTGTTGAGCGCCGAGCATATTTCCGGCGCCGCGAATCTCAAGGTCCTTCATAGCCAGATGGAAACCAGATCCGAGGTCGGTGTGCTGTTCAATTGCTTTCAGGCGTTTGCGCGCTGTGTCGGTTAGTTGTTTGACCGGAGGTACCAACAGATAGGCAAAGGCACGTTGTTGGGAGCGCCCTACGCGGCCGCGGAGTTGGTACAATTGCGCCAAACCAAAGCGATCGGCGCGGTTGATGATGATCGTGTTGACGGAAGGAATATCAATGCCGGATTCGATGATCGCGCTGGAAAGTAGGACATCATAGTCGCGCTGGAGGAATCCGAGCATTACGTCTTCCAATTCGTGCTCGCCCATTTGACCGTGGGCAACTCCAACCCGAATATGTGGCAAGAGTTTGACCAGATAACGATGCATCGACTCGATTGTCTCGACGCGGTTGTGGACGAAATAGACCTGGCCTTTGCGGGCGACCTCGAAGTTGATTGCTTCATAGACGATCTTCGGTTCAAACTCCGCGATCTCGGTTACGATCGCCTGACGGTCCTTTGGTGAGGTGTTAATCAGCGACATGTCGCGCGCTCCGAGCAGGGACATTTGCAGAGTTCGCGGTATCGGTGTTGCGGTCAGGGTAAGGCAATCTGCCATTTGACGGAGGAGTTTCAAGCGTTCCTTGTGCGCTACGCCAAAGCGTTGTTCTTCATCGACGATGATTAAGCCGAGATTCGGTATTTGCAGGTCCTTCTGCAAGAGCCTATGAGTCCCGATGATGATATCGACGTTTCGCGCCTGGAGTTCTTTGATTGTTTCTTTCTGCTCCTGACGACTGCGGAAACGAGAGAGCATTTCGATGCGGATCGGGAACTGACCAAGACGTCGCCGGAACGTCTCCAAGTGCTGTTGGGCAAGAATCGTGGTTGGCACGAGGACGGCGACCTGTTTTCCGCCGGCGACAGCTTTGAGAGCGGCACGAATGGCGACTTCAGTCTTGCCGAAACCGACGTCGCCACAAATGAGGCGATCCATCGGTGAGGTGCTGAGCATGTCCTTCTTGACCGCTTCGATTGCTGTGAGCTGATCGGCGGTTTCTTCAAAGGGGAAGGAGGCTTCAAGTTGGCGCATCCAGTCGTCGTCAGGCGGGAAAGACATTCCCGGTTTGGCTTTACGTGCGGCGTAGAGGGCAATAAGTTCTTCCGCCATGTCGGCAATAGCCTTCTTGGTGCGAGCTTTAACCTTCTCCCAGCTTTTGCCGCCGAGTTTGGTGAGTTGAGGAGCGCCTTCTTTGCCAACGTATTTCTGGACTCGGGCAAATTCTTCGATGGGGACGTAGAGCTTGTCGTTGTCGGCATAAGCGATCAGAAGACATTCACGACGACGTGCGTCGATCTTTATCTCTTGAAGTCCACGGTAGCGGCCAATACCATAGTCGACGTGTACAATGTAGTCGCCGATATCAAGAGCGTTGTAGGAACTGATTGCCTGACCTTCCTTGAATTTGCGGCGACGGTGACGAATCACCTGACGTTCAAATATCTGGTGGTCGGTTAGGACAATCGTATCGGTTTCCGGAATGACAAAACCTTTGAGAATGCCGCTCACGCCGAATGAAATGCGCTCGGCGTACTCAGGCAGCAATTCGAGCAGACGCTCTTTCTGAAGCTGGTTGTCGCTCAGCAGGTAGACGGATTTCTGATCTTTGAGCCAGTCGTCGACCAAGCCGCGCAGGACCGAGATTTGACCGTTGAAAGAAGGATGTTCTTTCAGACCGAAGTTGACGCCGTCTTGCGAAGTGCCGAGAGCGAGCTCAATGATATGCTTCTTGTTCTTGATGTGGTTCAGAATTGACTCAGAAGCCAGATAGATTTGTGCTGGAGTCGGCGCCAGTGGAAATGCAGTTCGGACTTCTTCGTAAAGTGCGTCTGCATCTCTGGTCAGGTTGTCGAGACGGTCCTCTATGAGAGGTTGATCAGTCAGGTAGAAGACCGCATTTGGCGGTAGGTGATCAAACAGGGTGCTCTGTTGGATGTCGAGAAGCGGAGCGAGCCACTCCAATCCTGGCTGGTCGAAGCCGTTTACGCATTTTTGGTTGAGCAGGTCTGTGGTCGATTGATCAAAGGTGCTGACGATTACTTCCAGTTCTTCCTGACTTATGATTATCTCGCGTCGCGGGATGATAGTGATCTTCTCGACCTTTTCGATTGAGCGTTGCGACAGGACGCTGAACAAGCGAATGGAATCGATGAAGTCGCCGAAGAATTCGCAACGGATTGGATTCGCTGAAGTAAACGGGAAAATGTCGACGATACCGCCGCGGACGGAAAACGTGCCGACCTCTTCGGTGATGGGCATACGTTCGTAGCCGAGGGCAACAAGTTTGGCAGCCAAAGAAGTCAAGTCGAACTCATCGCCAACCTTGAGGTCAAAACAACCGCTGATTAGTTGTTCGCGAGTGAGGGTCTTCTGCTGAAGCGCATCTGGAGTTGTCACGACTATGGCGGGAACGCCAGACGAAAGCTTCCAGATAGTCTCAAGGCGCTGGGCCGTGTTTTCGAGCGGCGGGGCGATCCAATCGTAAGGGTGGACCTCCCAGGCTGGAAACGGCAGGATAGTCTCTTCGCCGCACAATTCCTGCAAGTCGCCAATGAGGTTGGCGGCGATTTTCTCGAACGGCACGACGACGACGATTGTCGTGTTGAGTCGCGAACGAAGTTCGGAAATGAGGAATGCGTTGGCTGATCCTGCGAGCCCGGCAATCTGGATCTCATCCTTTGACTGAAGGAGGTCGAACAGACGCAAGAATGCCGACGTGCCGGCGAAGGTGTTCGATAGTGTGGATGAGGCTGATTTCGAAATTGTCATATACTTCTTAAGAATTTTGGTACAAACGCAATAACCCCACAACCCGGACGTTCCGGGGGTGGGTCAACGTTGTTTGGATAGTATATCCATTGATACGCAATCGTCAAGCGCAATATGGGTTTAGGGGCATAGATCGAGATTTGATGAAAAGGCGGTAAAACTTGAGAGGTTTCTTTCCGATACATGATACAAGGGCTAATTTCTGTTCGGATGTTCCCGAGTTTTGCAGGACAGAGGTTCTGCAAAGCGATAAAACGTAACAATGTGACAGGTGGCGTCAGGTATGTCGTTCAAGACTTTTCTGTGGGCTGGAGTTTTTGTTTTCATCGGTCTGGCGATCATGAAAGCATTCAAGACGGATACGTCTGATCCTAACGCAGTATTGACGCGATACCTCAGCCATTGGGAGTCAAACAACTCGACCAGGATGTATCCGCTGATTTCGCAACGGGCAAAGGAAGAACTCCGCAAGCAGAATGTGGCGAACGTCACGGACTACTATGCATTCTTCTCCGAGAAACGGCAGGATCTTGGCGGCTATGAGTTGGTTACTCAAGAAGTCAGGGACGACAATGGTCGATATTGGATTCACCTCAAAGTCGTCGATATGCTCGGAAGAGAGGCTGTTGAGGATGCGACATTTTATGTAGTGAAGCAGACTGATGGCTGGCGTGTTGACGGCTGGCAACGGGCAGGAAGCTATCATCTGCCGTAGGCTCAGGGATTACTTCTTTAACGAATCATATCCGATTATCTTGTAGATCAGTTTGGCTGCCAGGAAATCCGCCGCATGATAGCCTTCGATAGGCGCCAACTCCACAACATCGAATCCCACCAAATTGCATTTAGATACAGCTTTCCGAAGTAGCTCCAGCGTTGGATACCAAAGCAAGCCTCCCGGTTCGGGTGTTCCTGTTGCCGGAACCAGTGACGGGTCGAAGCCGTCGAGATCGATGGTGATATAGAGATCGCCGGACAGCCCGGAAACGACTTCATCGATCCAGCCGGGATGAGAGTTGATGTAGTGAGCCGAGACGATCTTGGTATTGGTGGCTTTGATGTACTCGTGCTCTTCGATTGAGTAGTTACGGATACCGACACTGACGGTTTTGTCGGTCAAGTCGCGAATGCGGCGCATCACGGCTGCGTGGCTGAATTTCTGATTGAGATAGCCATCGCGAAGGTCGGCATGGGCATCAAGCTGGAGGACAGTCAAGTTCGGGAATTTCTCAAGACAGGCACGAACGGGACCGTAACTGATCGAGTGCTCGCCGCCGAGCATGCAGACCTTTTTGTTATCTCCAAGCAGTGTCTTTATGCGCGAGTAGATGATCTCGTTCTGGACTTCGGGACCCTTGGAAGTTGTCTCCAATGGCGGCAGGGTGTGAATGCCGACTAAGTAGGATTCGACCCCTAGTTCGTCATCGAACAATTCAACTTCGTGAGAAGCTTCGATGATGGCATTCGGACCATAAGCGGTGCCTGCGCCATAAGTAACTGTGCCTTCGTAGGGGACGGGAAGAATAACGTATGGTGATGTATCGTAGCGGGATTTGTCTTCCGGTATACCAAGATAGTTATAGAGTGTCATAGTCTCGAATCGTTTTCCTTTGAACTGGTTAAGGATCAGAAGGTATTAGATATATTTCTACGATTCAAGTCAACATGAAAACGGGGCAAAATCGACACAAGTATGAGACTCGGCTATTTGCAGAGTTTGTCGGCGAGCAGGTGACAGAAGAGGCCGACATCGGTGACGATGCCGAGAGCTTGCGAAGAGCCGCGGTCGGCGAGTTTGGTGACGACTGATGGGTTGATGTCGACGCAGACGGTTTTGACTGAGGCTGGAAACATATTGCCGGTGGCGATGGAATGGAGCATTGTCGAGAGCATCAACACCATTTCTGCGCCTTTGATTTCATTGGCGTAGGCGGCTTGCGCTTCGTTCATGTCGGTGATTGTCTCAGGAAGAGGGCCATCATCCCGGAGCGAGCCAGCCAGCACAAAGGGGACTTTGGCTTTCACCAATTCGTACATGATGCCGGTGCGCAGGATTTTCTTGCGGACGGCGTTCTTAATCCCTCCGGCGAGATTGACTTGATTGATGGCGCGCATGTGATTGCGGTGACCTTGGTCAACCGGCGTTCCGGCGGAAGTATCAACTCCCAGTGATGTACCAAAGAGCGCGTTTTCGATATCGTGAACAGCAAGCGCGTTACCGGTCAGGAGCCCGTCAATAAATCCGCCGCGGATCATCCGGGAAAGGGAATCAACAGCGCCGGTATGAATCACTACCGGACCGGCGACAATGACCAGCTTGCCTTTTCGTAGACGAATCATATCGGCGACTTTGTCGACAGCGAGGGAGACCTTCTTCTCGGAAGAAACTTCGTTAGACATGAAGCTGAAGTCGCCACGCTCGCGCGATTTGAATTCCGGGTGTACTCTGACGCCGTTGAGGCCGCATACAATCATCTCGCCCTTTTTGACTTCGCGCAATTTGCGAACTGAAGCTTTGCCGCTCGCTACGACGATGACGCCATCCATGCGCTGGTTTGCGACTTTGATCCAGCGGCCAGCCAATCTGATTTCGGTGCGAAAATTGGTAGTCGAGTAGAAGTCGTCGGGCACGCCCTGGTCTTTGAGAGCAGATTTGAGAGTGACAGCCTGTTCGGTCACAACGAAGCAGCCTTTGGCATTGAGCAGGTTCAGCAGCAGGGTCAGTTTGTCTTTCGAAGGAGCGGTGACGCGGAGTTGAGCGATTGAAGTTTCGACGTTAGTCTTTCCGATTACAAAGTCGCGTATTTCAAACTTGCCGCCGGCTTTGATGATGAGATCAAAGACCTCGCTCAAGATATCGGAGTCGACGATGTGTCCTTCGATTTGAACCATGGCTTCGTTGTTGGCTTTGGTCATAGTAATTCACTTCCTCTCAAGCAGTTATCGACCGGACACAGTTTGAATTTAGCTTGACAAACTCCGGTATCGATACTATTATTAAATGTGGATACTCGGGTAGCAAACTCAGGTAGTGCATTTTCACCGGTACCATCTCACCGCCTAATTCGTCTTAAGAGTAGCTAAACGCATAAAATAGAATGTCGCAAGGGCATTGAGTCTGCCTTTGATGATATAGATCGAAAAACACTTTATCAGGAGGATCTACAGGATGAGGTTCAAATCACTTATTTCGCTGGTCGCCATCGCATGTTTGCTGATGGTGTCGATCAATCCATTGACAGCAAGAAACACACCGTTCCCGGAGAGTACGCGAGACAATCAGGCTCATCCATGGCAGGATGACAATCAGTATGTCTCGCCAGATGACATTGCTCTTATCAGTATCCCGGTGGGACCGATCGTGATTTCGATTGAGGTGCCGTTGAACTGGCTTGGCTCAAAGACGAGCAAGGCAACTAAGGAAACCAACACAACCAAGAAGACAGTTAGAACCTCCAAGCCGATGAGCCTGAACAAGAAGGGTGAAATTCGATGAGTCAAGCATTCGCAAACATTGAAATTGCGATGCTCATCGAATTGCGTCAGCTGCTTGACGAGAAACGTTATTCGGACGTTATCGCCAAGACTGCCGTAGTGGCCGCTGACGGGAACTTTTCTTCGGGCAACGCAGACATTGTGCGTCTCCTGTCCATGAGAGGGACTGCACTTTTCCAACTATCTCGACATGAAGAAGCGCTGGCTGTAGTTCAGAATGCGCTCGCCAAAATTAAGGGTACAGATGAGAATCTCCTCATTGCCGAACTGCAATCGACGGCGTGCCGCTGTATGGTTGAATTGGGCCGGGTCAATGAGGCAGAGCGCGCGTATCGCGATCTCATCGCCACTTATCGTCGCGTCGATAACACCATCGGCGTAATCCGGTCATTGAACCGGCTTTCGCGAATCCACTTCATCAAGGGTCAATACGCCAAGTCGATTGATCATCTTCTTGAAGCGATGGACTATGCGCGGGCGATCAATGACTCCAAGTGGAAAGCCATGATCACCGGTAACCTCGGCACCATTTTGAATCTCAGCGGCGAGTTTCACCGCGCGCTTGAGTATCTTGCCGAGTCGCTTGAACTAAATCTCGCGCAAGGTGATAGTGTCAACGTCAGCCGCACATTGCTTTCACAGGCGTTTGCGCAGATGCATTTGCACAATTTCTCGGAAGCTGCCGCCGAATTGAACGCAGCAGAAGAGATGATCGGAGTTGATCAAGTTGCGAATCGGATCTCGTTATTGCACTATCGTGCCCAACTTGCACTTCTGCAGGGCGAGTTTGCGCGGTCGATCGAGTTCGCTACCGAAGGATTGGCTCTTGCGAATTCTGCATCTGGATTAGATTCAGACCAATCGCAGATCAGCAGAGTGCTGGCGGAAGCGAATCTTGGTCTCGGCAACAATGCCGAAGCAGGTCAATTTGCCGGCGAAGCTCTGGCGATTGCTGAGAGACTCGGTGAGCGTGTGGAAGTTGCCGCTTGTCGACGTATTCTGGCAATGGTTGCCGCTCATAATGGTGACACTCGACTCACTGACTCCGAATTCAGCGCCGTAACGCGAATTCTTGACGATGTCGGCGCTCGCTATGAGTTGGCGAGAGCTTATCAATCGTGGTCATCGGTTGCAACTAAGACTTCGCACGTTCGCGAGCACCGGACCGAAGCTGAACGCATTCTGCGCTCGTTGAGAGTCCCGAACGAATCATCGGCTGTACCTGCTGACAGTGAAAGTGAACTTGCCTCGAGGTTGATGCTGATTGGCAGTTCCTCGTCGTTCACAGAGGTAATGGATCAGGTCAACGCGATTGCTGATTCGGAGATCCCCGTCCTTTTGTTGGGTGAAACCGGCGTCGGCAAGGACATGATCGCGAAGCACATTCATCAGCATTCCTCGCGCTGCAATGGCAAGTTTATCGAAGTCAATTGCAGCACAATTCCGCACGGACTGGCTGAATCGGAGCTATTCGGACACGAACGCGGCGCGTTCACAAGTGCCGATGATACCAAGATCGGCTATCTTGAAGCTGCTTCAGGCGGAACGCTCTTCCTGAATGAAGTCGGAGAATTGCCGTTAGCGATACAGGTCAAACTTCTGACGGCATTGGAGCAGAAGGTAGTTTGCCGTGTCGGCGGTCTGGTTCCACGCAAGGCTGATTTTCGGATCATCTCAGCAACGAATGTCGACCTGGAAGAAGCTGCAAAGAATAATTCTTTCAGGAAAGATCTGTTCTACCGTTTGGCTATCATGACCGTAAAGGTACCGCGTCTTGCCGAGCGCAGAGATGATATCCTGGCATTGTTCGAACACTTCATGCGGCTCGAAGGAGTCTCTTTGCGTGGAGTTGACCGTCAAACGCGGGAGCTGCTCAATACCAAGTTGCTTAACCGCGACTGGACGGGCAATGTCCGCGAGCTTAAGAGTGAAGTATACCTGTGCAGTGTGATGGAAAGGCGCGACCCGAGGGCAACCTGCCTGCGGATGATTTCGCGTCTGACTCCGCCGGCGCAGGATATTACGGCACAGGTGAATGAAGGTACGGTGCCGTTGAATGAGGCTGTTGAGGCTTATGAGCGTTCGATTATCCACTCGGCGCTCAATGCATGCGACGGCACCATTCGTCGTGCAGCCGCCCGACTGGGACTGCCAGAGGCGACTTTGCGGTCGAAGATGAAGAAGTATCGTATTAGCGCAGCGTGAGACTCAACGCGACTGCGCGAAATTTCGCTACGAACGCTAACGCCATGACTCATAGTGGCTTAGCGTAGTGATTCCTGTTAAAGTGCCGGTCGGTGCGCGACAACTCGCGCATCGGCCGGTTTTTTTGTTTCTGAATTGGCGTTGCGATTGGGCTGAGACGAATATCTTCTATTTCGTAAGTCGTTGTCAATAAGTCAAATAGGGGACCAATCAGAAGCCTGATCAGGATTTGTTAGCGTTTGTTTCAAAACGGCATAATGATTGCTATGTGTTAAGTCAGTCGCAGTGAAGTAGCGGCTGCTCCAATCTCACATTGGTGCGTGGTACCAATCTTCAGGAGTGATGGGTTGTGGGGAATGGAATCCGCCCGGACATGCTCGGCCGGGCGGATTCTTGTAAATTAAGTTGCCTTTCTGTAGAACCGTTCTTGCTTCTTTCAGATCGGGTTCACTTCAAAAGAAAGCCCGGCGTCGATGGAACGACCGCCGGGCTTCCTCATTTTGAGTTGAAGGAAGCACAAAGAAATTACGTCAAAGTGGGAGCACTCTAAATGGAATCGCCGCCTGGTTTACGAACCGGGCGGCGATTGCTTTACACGGTCGTTCAGTTGTGAACGAACCAATCAAATCGTCGGACTACATCTTCAATTCGATGTTGGCTTCAAGAGCGGCATTGACTGTCGCCAGTGATTCTTCCAAATGTCCACGAGTAATGGTGTCAGTAGTCCCGCCCAAAGCGGTGCCGATTGCGCCCTTCAGAGTGCGCAGATCGACGCGAGCCAGTGTGCGCGCATCCGCCGGATAAGGCGAGGTTTTGTCGGTCACCATGTTGACAAGAATCTCCAAGTGACGGCGCTGGAGATTACGGCGATAGCCATTGACGTTCTTGCCGTTGATGACTTCCGCCCAAATGGCGCGCCGAACATCCTGGAAGATATCCGTCATGGAATAAACGTCCTCACCGGAGTTGTACAGCTTCTCGATGTCATTGACGCGGGCCAATGTGGTCGGGCTATAGATGTAGGTGAGCGGAGTGATCTGGACGTTACGGACTTGGTTATGCAACGGATATTCGATGCGCTGCATTTCGTAGACAGACCAATTGAAATCAGGGAAGCGTTCCGGCTGGAGTTTCGCCAGCAATTTCGGATTGAAGTTGAATGCATCAGTTGACCAGATGTTGTCAGCAATAAACTTCAACGCCTCGCGCTGCTTTGCGGCAGGAATCGGGGTGAAGGGCAGTTTGCCACCCGGATCGCCGATTCGGGCGCGGCTGTTTTCGATACCACCGATGAAGCGAGCCATTTGTGCACCGCCACCGGCAAACCCGCTCCAGCCGTAACCGAAAACATTGCGAAGTCTCTGATAGCTGTAACCGGGCTTCTCGAATTCGCTCTCGACCTTGCTCCAGATTTCCTTGCCGAGATTAATGCGCATTTTCCAATACTCAAGCGGGTCTGATCCCAGGTCGAATTGTGTGGCATAGGGATCGATGGCGCGAGAGGAATTGCCGAAGCAGTCTTCGTCGGTGGCGAACGCATAGAGCGGATCACCGGCCTTCGATGCAAGCTTCTTCAATTCGTTGTACTCTTCTTCAATCGAAGTCGCATTGATTTCCTTGTAACCATACTCGATGATCCACTTATCGTAGGTACCGGGTCTGGTGGTATAGAAATCGGGCTGCGGTACGCCGTCTGGTACAAGATTCGGTGGCGCATATTCCATGACTGTAGTAACGACGCCGTTTTGGGCTACGAAAGCCTTATCGGTCTGCTGTGCGCGAGAGAAGGCAGCAGATGCACGGAAGTTGTGGCGTAAGCCGAGGCAATGGCCAACTTCGTGAGCGACCAGCTCAGTGATGTATTCGTTGACGTATTTCTGCGTCAGTTCGGACTTGTCGCCGAGGGTGGAACGCAGCATCAGAGTAGCCATGCCTTCAGCGGCAAGCTCTGCTGATTTCGGACCGTAGTCGCACATTTCGCCAAAGTGGGCGTGCATGTACTGGTCGTCGCCGGGGTTGCGAAGCTGTTCTTCGAATTCGGATTTACCGTAGGCAAGCGGTTCCAGGAAGCGCTCTGCGTAGGTGAACATGCCACGAACGAAGTCGGCGCTGATGCGGACATCAGCATCGTAAATCTGGCCGGTGAACGGATTGGCGCGCGACGGGCCGACGGCATAACCGGCGCCCGGTGAAACGAACCAACGGACTGTGCTGAAACGCACATCAGCCGGATCCCAATCAGCGGTGTCGGGCATTTCTTTCGCGATGATGGCATTTCTAAAGCCAGCGGCTTCAAATGCGCCCTGCCAGAATTCAATACCGGCCTTTACAGCGGGGCGGTATTCAACTGGAGTGGTATTTTCGATCCAGAACACGATCGGTTCGACCGGTTCGGAAACTGCGGCACCCGGGTCTTTCTTCTTGAGGTGCCATCTGTTGATATAGCGGACGTAAGGCTGGTCGCTGTCCAGCGAGGTGTAGTCTTGATGCATTGTCAAGAAATAGCCGGCGCGTTCGTCTGCGATGCGCGGACGATAGTCGGATTCCGGCAATGTCGAGAGAGAATAATGGTAACCGAGAATCATGCTGTAAGGTGACGGCAGGGTTTCGGCATCGTTAGGCTGATTCGTGCCATAGTGCAGGTGGACGTCGATCTCAGAATTTTGCGGGAAAGACTTAATGGCGCCGAAATAGCTATTGGTCTTATCGAAGCGGAACCCGGTCTTTCCTTGCTGTCCGAGGAAGTAGCTGATATTGCCAATATCCTGAACGAACATTTCGGTCGGATCGATCAACACTGTGCCGGCTGTGTCAGGATTCGAGAGAATCTTGGTGGAACCGAACAGCGACTTGGTCATCGAACGGTCCATTGCACGCGACATAGCAGACGTCGAGTCAGCACGGACGCGGAGATTGACCATCAGCAGTTGCAGCTGTTCGCCGACACGCTGGAGTTCAAACGGGAACGACCCGGTTTGAGCGCCGGCATCAAAGAAGCTGCCGTCACCGGCAGAACGGGTCATGTTGCACAGAAAGATCTTTTCAAACTGGTCTTTCTTGACGGCCATCAGGACTTTGTTTTCGTCCTTATCAACATAGAAATCGAAAAGGCCCGGTACCTTGGTTAGACCCTTGGCGACTTCGCCGAATGGTTTCAGTTTCGGCTTCTTGGCCTCAGGCGCTTCCGCCTTTTTGGCATTGCTCTTTCCCGACTTGTTATGCCAATAACGGGCTTCAGCTGAATTGATTCCAATCAGCATGGAGCCGGCAAAGGCCAACAAAGTGAGGAGGATCATGGTGCGACGCATAGTTATTCCTCCAATGGACGCGTTGTGGGGGTTATAAGACGAATTGTTAATTTGCCGAGAAGAAAATTGTAATTAAGAATCACGTAACCACTAACTGAAAAAAGCTCAATTAAGTTTACTGGTTTGCTCTCAGTTTGTCAAAGCACAAAAAGCCTGCCAAACTGAGCAGACACACTACCACGTGAACTTATTACGAATGTTTTTCTGAAATGTTCGGAAAAATCACAGCCCGACGGCAGAGGGATTCTCTGCCGTCGGGCTGTTGATCTTGCTTGCAGGAGTCAAACTTGGAGATTAGTTGATTTGACGAAATTCGAAGTTTCTCACGCGATGGCTCGGTGACACTTTGCCATTCGGTCCGGATACTTGGGCATCGCCTCTCTCGCTAACCTTTGCCGCGAGGATATCGCCATCGTCCAAGGCTATCAGGAAGCTGGCGGTGATAGTTAGCGAACCTTCCCAATAGTATGAAGCTGTGGGACCAGCCCAATGTTCGATACTCAAAGGCGAAGTCGAAGGGTGGAGATAGACAATCGCGCAAGGGCGATTCTGAACGTTAGTCAGGCCGGTTAACTCAAGCACCATCGGAGCGAGGTTTAATTTATAGTCCCTGACGACGCTCTCTATTTTCATGCATAACGGGTACGGAATTGTCACCTTGGCGGAATCGCCAATTTTGGTGAGTTGCGAAGCGGCGGAATAACGAAGCTGCTCGATCAGACGGGCATACTTGTAGGCTTCGGCAAAGTCGAAGATTTCGACATAAATCAGCGAGTCGGGGATGACTATTCCCTGATCGTAGCATTCTCCCTTTTTGGGGATGGCGCGCGTAAGCATAGAAGGAATCGAGAATCCATCGAGCTGGCGTACGGTCTGAAGGCGAAGATCAGGTTTTTCAGCGGGACCGTTTTGCCCGACTGCGAACGAGTCGATTGTGATTTTATAATCGAGTCCCTTCTCCGGCGTGTTACTGGCGCAGTATTGCGAAAACGCGAGCAGGTCGCGCTTATAGGTGAGAGGCGTCGAGTTTTCACTGAGGGCACGGGATTCCACCCATACCTCATATCGCTGCAGGTCACCTTTCTTGGCGCGAGAAGTGACATTAACAGTCTCGTTGACCGCTTTGGGAATGGCCGATTGGCCGAACAGAAGTATCGGAGCGAACAGTATTAGAGTGACAATCAGCTTCATCGGACTCTCTTTCTTCTTCTAACTGGTTTCAGCTGCTGGCAACCGGGACAAAGATGTGTTCCGCGCCCAACTGCTCTGATTTTAACAATTATTTCACCACAACGGCTACAAGAATTACCTTCCTGATTATACACACGGAGGTAGCGGGAATATTCACCCGGATTGCCGTTGACACCACTATAACTGTCGAACGTAGTGCCCATTTTCTTAATCGCGGAATCAAGCACTTTGCGGATACTTGAGGCAAGATCAGCGATTTCAGTATCTTGGACCTGATTGCAGGGGCGCAAGGGGTGAATTCTGCTAAGATACAGGGATTCATCGGCATAGATATTACCCAATCCGGCCAGCGCCGACTGGTCAAGGAGAAGCGCTTTGATCGGGCGCGAACTGACACTAAGCAGATTGGCCAGGATAGTCGGTGTGATGGCGGTTGCCTCAATGCCGAGCTTGCGGAAACCCTCGTTGTTGGTTTCCCGGAGAAACTCCATAATGCCGAACTTTCGTGTATCGCGAAAGATCAACTTGTCGGAGCCAGTTGTGAAGGTCGAGACGAAATGATCATGGGACTGACGCCGTTCGCGATTATCTATAAACAGAATCTGACCGCTCATACGCAAATGGATCAGCAACTGCCGTCCGGAAGCGAGCTCGGCGATGATGTATTTGCCGCGCCTGTCAAAATTCACGAATGTATCGCCTGCCAGAGTCCGCAATTCGGTGTCGCGTTTGCGAAGATGCTCGGCGATGTGCGGAATCGTCCTGATGGTCCGGCCTTTGGCCTGCGCATTCAGTCCGCGCACGACAGTTTCAACCTCGGGCAGTTCGGGCATTGGTGAGCTTTCTGAAAATCAGAATCATGTTGTCGCTTGTGGCAGTCCGATACGGGTCGAGTTTGGCATTACCAAATGCAGCGGTCAATTTGAGTCCGAGAGATTGGGCTTGAGCGACGATTTCCTTCTTAGTCCAAAACTTCAGGCTGGTTGAGGTGATGTTCGAGGAGGAAACGACGCCATTTGTAAGGCGATATATTGGCATATAGAAATCCCAGAATTCGCCCCGCTTGGAATAGAACGGAGCGAAGAGGACTTCGGTAGTCAATTTCGGGGGCAGGAAATGAATTTCTTTTCCGGTGAATGTACCGGAGTTGACCGTTTGCAGTACGAAGTATCCCGAATTGATTAATGAGCGGCTGATACCGGTAAAGGTAGCCTTCAGCTTCTGACGAGTCAAGAGGTGGGGAAGTGTATTGCCGAGCATAACAACCTGATCAAACTGTCCTGAGAATAACTTCGGAAGTTTTGCCATATCACCGACTGAGAATGTAACGCCTGAGAGCGAGGAGTGCGATTTGACTGCGGCTTCGATCATCGCAGATGAACTGTCGAGACCATGATAGCGTATTCCTGCTGAAGCAAAGCGGGAGGCGTGGCCTCCGTCGCCACAGCCGATATCGAGCACAGATGACGGCTTTAGAGAGAATCGATCAGATATGCAAAGAGCTGATTTTCTTTGGAGCTGCGGTTTTGCCAGTCAACTTTGAGATGATAGACCGGCGCAAGCTGTTGGTAGAATTGATCGTTGTTTGAGCGTGATTTCATAAGGATAAACTGCGAAGTATCGGCAAAGTTTCACTTGTCATGATATCGGTCACAAGTATATTGGGCAACCCATGAATGGTCAAGACAAAATCCTCGGCGGTTTGAACAGCGAACAGCTCAAAGCTGTGACGCATGTCGACGGTCCACTACTTGTGCTCGCTGGAGCGGGTTCAGGTAAGACGAAAGTTCTGACGTCACGCGTCGCGCATTTGGTGGCGCAAGGTCATGCAGCGCCGGAACAGATTCTGGCGGTTACTTTCACGAACAAAGCGGCGGGCGAAATGAAGGCGCGAATCGAGAGGTTGACTGAGATCGACCAACGCCGGATGCAAGTTTCGACCTTCCATTCTTTTTCATCATTGATGCTCAGGTTTTACGGTGATCGAATCGGTGTTCCGCAGAACTACACGATCTATGATGAAGACGACGCGATGAGCCTCGTCAAGACAAGTATTGCTGAACTGGGCCTGGATATCAAAACGACGGCGCCCCAAATGGTGCGGAGCAAGATCAGTGACGCGAAATCACAATTGGTAGATTCGGCAAAGTATCTGACGATGGCAGGGAATTTCATCACAGAGCGTGTGGCGCGTGTATATGAACTCTACCAGAAGAAACTGTTTGCGGCGCGAGCAGTGGATTTCGATGACTTGCTGTTTTATGCCGTTAAGATTCTTCGGGACAATGAAGAAACGCGCATGCGGCTGCAAAGCAAGTATCACTATGTTATGATCGATGAGTATCAGGATACCAATCACGCTCAGTATATGCTCGCCAAGTTGTTGACAGCGGGACATAAGAATCTGTTTGCTGTGGGTGACGAGGACCAGTCGATTTATGGATGGCGCGGCGCAACAATCGACAATATCCTGAACTTTGAAAAGGACTACCCGAACTGCCGTATCATCCGTCTCGAGCAAAACTATCGCTCGACGCAAACGATTCTGAAGGCGGCCTCCGAGGTCGTCGCTTACAATCAGATGCGCAAGGGCAAGACGCTTTATTCTGTGGGCGACAAGGGTGATCCAGTCACATTGTTGATTGTGGAAACGGATCGCGACGAAGCCGAAAAGATTTGCGAGAACATCGAGACGCTGGTAGCACAGGGAGTGATTCGACGCGAGATTGCGATTCTGTATCGCACCAACGCTCAATCACGCGCTATTGAAGAGTCGCTCAAGCGCAGATTCATTCCATATCGAATTGTCGGCGGACTGAGATTCTATCAGCGCAAGGAAATCAAGGACATGATGGCGTATCTGCGGTTGATCGAGAATCCGAAGGACGACGTTAGTTTCAAGCGCGTGGTGAACTATCCCAAGAGGGGAATTGGCGACACGACGGTCGCCGCGATGAGCGAGTTGGCGCGGTCCAAGAATCTATCGCTGTTTGAGTTGGCGATCGACAAGGGCGCGAATGCCGAGTTGGGCAGAACCGTCGTCGTCAAGCTGGCGAAGTTCGTTGAGATCATAAACTACTTTAAGGAGATGTCGCGCTCCCTGCCGCTGGAACCGCTGTTGACACTGGTCGCAGAGCAATCGGGAATCAACAAGGATCTCAAGGAGAACGATCCGAGCGGCACAGAAGGGCGTTTGGATAACGTAGCGGAATTGGCATCATCGGCGGGTGATTTCGGCGTTGAGAGACCCGAGGCGACACTGGCGGATTTCTTGCAGGAGATTTCGCTTTATACAGATCTCGATAACTGGGATCGCGAGAGCGACACTGTTACCTTGATGACAATTCACGCTGCCAAGGGATTGGAATTCGAAGCAGTTTTTGTAGCCGGTCTTGAGGAAGGATTATTTCCGCTGGGCAGGAGCCTTGAAAACCCGGCTGACCTTGAAGAAGAGCGGCGGCTTTTCTACGTGGCAATGACACGGGCGAAGAAGCGGCTGTTTATTTCCTATGCAAACACGCGCGCTCGTCTTGGTGGGCGGCAGTCAATCAGATCGCGATTTGTCGACGAATTGCCCGACGAAGTCGTAGTAGCGGAACGGCACACAATGGTCAATGCGTATGGGGCAGTGAACTCCGACTACGAGCATGCAATGACAATGCAAAATGATCAGTTCGCAGCGATTCGAGTCGGCAGCTCGGTAGCTCATGCACGGTGGGGAGAAGGAACGGTTCTGAAGCGGAGCGGTTCCGGTGATTCAACAGAAGTCGAAGTACGTTTCCATTTTGCCGGCACCAAAAAGCTGCTGGCAAAGTATGCAAAATTGCGGGTGTTAGCTTAACGAAGTTTTGACATCAAGCGGGAGACGGCCTCGGCCAACTGGTTGTCTTCGCCGCGGTCGGCTTTGCTTAAGTCCAGTGCAACGTGGTGGTCGGGCGTAACCCCGAGATTCTCCAGATTCTGATCAGACAACGAGAACCAACCGACTGTCGGTACGCTAAGCACAGAACCATCGGCCATAATCTTCTTCTCAGTCCCAATGACGGCACCATAAGTTGTTGTGCCGATCACTTCTCCTAATTTCAACTCTTTGAATCCCTGCGCAACTATCTCAGCATCAGAGCTTGTGTACTCATCCACCAAGAGAGCGATCGGGCCGGCGAATGCCCAAGGTGCGTCGGAACCGCCAGATCCAAGGCGCGGACTGTGTTTGACGTACGGTTTGCGCGATAGAATCGACAATAGGCGGTCGTGCTCCGATCCTCCAGAATTTCCGCGCAGGTCGATAACGAGTGCACGTTTTGATTGCGAAAGCACTTTGATATCGTCTTCGAATTTTGCCACGCTGGCTGCGGAAATCTGCTGCAGAGCAATGTAGCCAACTTGATTTTGCGAGAGTTGATCGACAGTGCCTTGAGTTTTTGACTCGCGGAAGCGCCAAGCGAGTTCGTGATATTCGTCTTGGGATACCGGAGTCAGGTACACCGAACGAGTGATACCGCCGCGATTAATAAGGTCGACCTTGACTTCCTTGTCAATCACACCCTCAAGCGGTGCGAAGTAGTTAGTCGTTGATTCGAGTTTAACGCCGTCGATGGCTGTGATTTTATCAAATGCCCGGATTTCTGATATCTTACGCGCAGCTGGTGAGTCCTGGGAGCGTTTCAAGTACAATCACGCCGGCGGCATTGTCTTCGTAGTCGGGAAAGACGCCGATCATGCCGGTCTCGCGGAGGTTGCTTTGATTCGGCCAGATGTTCAGATGCGAAGCGTTTATCTGTCCGAGCATCTCGCGAACGAGATCGTGGAAATCAACAAGTTCGGAACGTGCGGCTACTTGCGGACGATAAATCTCCTGCAATGATTCCCAATTCGTGCCGTGGAAAGAATTGTCATAGAAGCGATTCTTGATCTCGCTCCAAACGTCGCCGAATACTTGGCGATGCAGTTCACTGCGACTAACGGACCATTCGGCGCGAAAACCGATTCGATTTGGAATGCCGATCTCCGTGTCAATCGAGAACAAGCGTCCGGTTGCGTCATTCAAAACAAACTCGTTTGACTCGCCCCGGAACTGAAGCCCGTGGGGACGCGAGATTGCCTCAGTGAGGAGTTTCGGTTTAGGATCCTCTATGTGTTGATGAAACACTTCATCGCTAATAGTAGAGAAGACAAATGCGCTCGAATTTGAAGCCGCTGCTACGGACACGACGATTCCGGATTCGGTGAGCCGCTGAACCCGGTTGGAAATTGCCTCAAAATCAATCGTCACTGGCGAAGCAGTTCGCGACGACGGTGTCGAAGAGGAACTGAGGTATTCTCGTCGTTGTGAATGCGACATCTCGGAAACCTGACGGTCGAGGTAGAAGTAGTAGACATCGCCGTCTTCGATATAGTAAATCATCTTACCGTCGGATGAGAATCTTGGCTCGCGATACCAACCGGGAACAGTACTGACCTTTTCAATCGAACCGCTTTCACTGTCGCCTATGAATAACTCATTGTCCCAATTGCCGTCACGCTGAGTGAAGACGATGTAGCGTCCATCGGGAGACCAGGAGAAGTCTCCGATGGTATTCTTGTCGGCGATGGTGCGTTCGGTAAGTTTGCTCATGTCGGCAACTACGAGTTGGACATCGCCGCGGATGAAAGCGATTCGCGCCATGGTAGGAGATATTTGCGGCGATCTCAGGCTTTGTTGGGACTTAACCGGAGTTTCGACATAGAGATCGTGTGAATTCTGCAGCAATGGGCGCTGGGAGTCATTGGAACTGAGGAGCTGGATGGCATAATCGCCGTCGACGCGGGTAACTAATGCTAACTGGCGCGAGTCCTCAGCCCAGAAAAGGTCGTGTTCTGCGGCAACTGAATTCGTCAAGTGCCTCTGATCGTCATCGCCGAGGGATCGGCAGAACACCTCGCCCCCGACTATATAGGCGAATGAGTTGCCATCAGGCGCAAGCACGAATTCGCTGATGCCGGAATCGGCGCTGAAAAACGCAAAGTCATTGGTCTTTTCTGAGCTAATTGCTTCGACCATCAGTTTGCGGCCCTGCAGAGATTTCATGTCGTAGAGGTATATCTCGCCGGCAAGCTCGTAAGCAACCAGAGATCCGTCGGCAGACAATGTCGGATGGTGCACGTCGAGACGGTGGTTCGTCATTTGAACGACGGTGCTTCCGATCAAATTGCGCCGGAAGAGATTGTAGTTCCCAGTCGAGTCCGACAAGTAGACAAGTTCAGCAGAACCGGGGACGATGGCGCCGTACAAGTCATTTCCCGACGAGAACGTCAGTTGCTCGATATTACCCGATTTGAGATCTTTGGAATAGATGTCGCAATTGGCGCTGCCACGGTAACCTTTGCGCCACCAGGGGATTGCTCCTCGGACAAATATCAGCTTCTCATTGTCAGACGTTTTGGTCCCAAAGGTCGATGCGATTTGCGTTAGTGGTTTTTCACGGCCGCCAAAGGCCGAGATTTCCCAGACCTGTTCGAAAGTCTGGTCGCGGCGAGAATGAAACAGGACGCGTCGGCTATCGGGCGACCAGCCGGAGACAAAATCGTCATCGGAGTGCCAAGTCAGGCGCGTTTCCTTACCACCCGCAGAGGGTATGGTGAAAACGTCGAGGCTGCCGTAGCGGTTTGAGGAAAAGGCTATGCTCTTGCCATCCGGCGACCAGACGGGAAAGATTCGTAGCCGACGTGGACGGTAAGTCTCGTTGCATTTCCACCTTGTGCGGAGACAGTCCAGAGGTCGCCTTCGTAGGAGAAGCAGATTCTTGAACCATCTGGCGAGGGCGCAGGATGACGCATTCCAAGCGTTTGTCCGTAAACACCGGAGGCGGCAATAAGGGTGAATAGGCAGGCAATAAGTACCCGCAATGCAATAACAAACAAGTCTTGAGCTCCAAACCGGGTCATGAGCCGAGATAGCCAGCACCAATTTGACGCGCCAGCAGGACAAATGCAAAATCTTTTTTGGCGCTACCCTTTTGATTCGTTCGGATTTCGTTGCAAGAACTTGAGTTAGCTGCCAAAGATATACAATTTGTACTTGTTGACTTAGGTGAGTGTTCCGTTATTTTGCGGGCAAAGCGCGAAACAACTTCAAGTGGAAATAGGACTATGCCAATTAGATTAGAAAAGAACAAATCAGTACTTTGCGATATGGACGGCGTTATCATTTGGGATAATCACCTTATTGAAGGCGCCAAGGAGTTTGTTGACTCGCTTTTAGAGCGAAAAACCCCGTTTCTGTTCATAACGAATTACCCTTCGCTGACACCTTCTGATCTAAGCCATCGACTGAAGAATGCTGGTCTTGAAGTGCCAGCAGAGCATTTCTATACTTCTGCTATGGCGACTGCGACATTTTTGCAGAGCCAAGGAGCTGGCGACAAGGTATTTGTAATCGGTGAGGGTGCGCTAACTCACGCGCTGTACGAGCACGGATTTAAGATAACGGATCAAGACCCAGATTTCGTTGTGCTCGGGGAGACTCGGGCATACAATTTCGAGATGATAGAGAAGGCAATACGGCTTATTCGCCATGGAGCGAGGTTCATTGCGACCAACCCTGATGTGTCGGGTCCTTCAGGATTCCCGTCGTGCGGAGCTTTGGCTGCACCGATTGAACGCGTGACAGGAAAGAAGCCATTCTATGTTGGCAAGCCGAATCCTTATATGATGAGGGCGGCACTTTGGAAGATCGATTCGCATTCGGAAACGACTATAATGATCGGCGACAATATGGAGACCGACATTATTGCCGGAATTCAATCTGGGTTGGATACTATCTTAGTGTTGTCAGGTGTTACGCAAGTCGATGATATCGATAAATATCCCTACCGTACGAACTACACCTATGCCAATGTCGGTGAAATCGAAGCTATCTAATTAAATATAACCTCATTTGCCCACATTTTGTTGGTTAGCATTTCCGATAGGAATTGCTGAATAGGTACACTCACCCAATACCACACGAAGACCGTCCTGCTTTTAAGGGACTAAATCACTCTTTTGGCACTCAAGTTTGTGATTGTTTTCACGATAAACTTAAGTGAAATGTCGAAAGATGACAAAACTATGACACTTTTTTGTTGACTATAGAATGGCATTCGGTTTAAATGCGGCAACTGAAAGAAGAGGACTTTGTGATAGATTTCACATATTCGGACATCGTAAATCCACAATCAAAACATGGAGTAATTACTCATTAACGGGGTTGATATGAATAAAATCAACATGTACCGAACCGCGAGGGTCTTGCTTCTGGTTGTGATAGCACTGGGACTATGTGGCTGGTTGGTGAGCGGGAAGTTAGTAGCTTCCGACAACGCTACCGCCGACAACGCCGCTTGTCTTGAATGCCATCAAGACCAGGCAGACAACCTTCTCGGTTCAAAACATGCCCTGACTTCGGCGACTGCCAAGGGAATGGCTGTTACCTGTGTTGGGTGTCATGGAGACTGGGAAAAGCATCTGGACGATCCCGAAGTCAACAAACCGGCAGTGCCGAGCAAGTTGGCTTTTGCAGCCCAGGCAAATCTTTGCGCCAGTTGCCACCAAGGGGAGCATCAGACCGCCATGGTGACGACTGATCCGCATGGGCGGGCGGGGCTCGATTGTGCGACCTGTCACAGTGTTCATGACAACATGAACGAAGGGCTGGTCAAGGATGAGTCGGAAGAATACTGCGCGACTTGCCATTCGACTGTAATGGCACAGTTTAGCGCACGCTCGGCGCATCCGCTTCACGAAGGCAGTGTCAAGTGTCAGGACTGCCACTCAATGTCGGATCGCAAAGACATGATGCTTGCGACCGGATTCGACTGGGCTTGTCAGAGTTGTCACTCTGATTATGCCGGTCCGCACGTTTACGAACACCCGGTTACCTTCAACCATCTGGTTGACGGCGGCGGATGTATCGAATGCCATAGCCCGCACGGTTCGCCGAATGAGAAGCTGCTGACTCAGCCCGAAAACGGGACCTGTCTGCAGTGTCACGGTATGCCGGCCGGGCATCGCGTTGCACATTCCGGAATGGCGACCAGAATCGACTGCGTTAACTGCCATACCGAATTTCACGGTTCGAACGATAACCGCCTGTTTCTTGACCCGATGTTAACAACGACGTTCTACGCCAATTGTTACTCATCCGGCTGTCATGACAACCTGAAGAAGTAAGGAGGGGAATATGAGAGTATTTAAGGTACTTGGGCAGACAGCCATTCTCATCGCCGCTCTTTGCTCGTTGTCACTTGCGGCAGCGGGTTCGGGCGATGTCAAGGTTGGTTATGTCTATCTTGACGAAGAAGGCAATCAAAGCGCTTATCACCCAACTTTCAACTTGTATGAAGGCGCTACGATCTCATTGGAAGGATTCCGTTACAGATTCGACAACGGAATGCTGATGAGAGCCAATTTGCATAATATCATTCTCAATAACCGCAATATGAATGCTTCGCTGGCACAGCCGGGACTATTCGATGTCAAGGTTGGTCACGACCAGTTCCGCCGGATTTACAATTTCGACGGGACCAGCTTCACGCGCCGCCATCAAGAGCATGCATCATTGAGCGTACAGCCAATGAAGTATCTCAAGCTGTTCGGCGGCGTGTTGATGATGGAACGCTCCGGGACGACGACCGATTTGTTCGATCCGACTCCAGTTGCGGCCACAGTCGATGTTGACTACAAGCGCAGTTATTACAATGTCGGCGCGCAGGTCAACTACGAAGGCTCGATGATTT
>JADJGC010000008.1 GCA_016708315.1 bacterium | reverse complement strand
GTGGAGGATTTCATGCCCAGCCGAACCACGCTTCGGGAAGCAGGCCGAACACTGGAAATCGAACACCATCTCAGCTTGGGACACATTCGCGACCAATATTTGTCTCCCGGGTTCGGTGAGTTGCACCGTGCATCTCAAGGACGATTTGGAGATTGTCTTCCCGGACTTGGACGCGCCTGAAAAGCTGAAAATCCTCGACCGGCGCTATGGGCAACAGGCCGAGGTCGCGGAGAAAATTGCCTCACCGGCATTGTTGCAAATCGAGCAGGCAGTCAAAGCGGCCGAAGACGTTTATCTCAGAAACAACGGCGCGTTTTCTAATCCTTACCAATACGAAGATCCGCGGATTGAACCGGTCACCTTCACAACCGGCTCGGAGGCGGAGTTGCGCGCCCGGATCACGGACCTGTTCCACGCGTTCCCAAAAATCTTCGACGCAGTGCCTGAGCCGCGGGTCTTCGTGTACACCGAATTCAACGAGAACCCGGCCGCTTTCAAAGTCCATCTATCGCACAACGGCCATTCGTGGCAGCCTGAGAGTTATCTCCTTTCGCTGGTTAAACAGATCGTGCGGGAGAACACGCCGCGAGGCTATTGCTACCGCAGCAAGACCGGGCTTCTCGAACGACGGTCGG
Source organism: bacterium (assembly GCA_016708315.1). Classification (NCBI taxonomy): domain Bacteria; species bacterium. The sequence continues at coordinate 116,176 of JADJGC010000008.1, read as the reverse complement.
ATTTCCACAAAGATTCAAGCTCCTCGTCACCATTGCACCGACAGCGCCGACACCGGAACAAATCCAAAACGCGCGCCAGAACACCTCGGGCCTCTTTGAAAAATACCGGCTGACCCTCAATCCAGAACTGTTCGAACAAGACCCGTTGAAAAGCAGCCAGCGGAAAGCCGCTGGCAACGGAAACCTCGGTCTTTCAGTTTCCTGATTGGGGCATCGTTCAGGCGATCTCAGGATAAACCCCAACCGGCGACGGCACGCACTGTTCTGGATCCAATGCGTGCCCACGTTCATCATTAGTTGGTGATTCCGCGCTGAGTTTTCGAGAAAAGCTCGCTGCCTGGATCGGATCAAACGGGCCATAGGCTTCGGCGCCGCGACACACGATCCGCTCGTCCTTTGCCAGGACGATTATTCCACCACAAAAACGCAGCGCCAGTTCCCCCTTCAACCGGTGTGGATCCACATCGGACGGCAGTGGCCGAAGCTGCAGTGGATTGAGCCCGCTGTTGACATACAGTTTGGCGAACGTCCGCAGTTGTTCAAAATTCCTCAGCCCGGGAAGGTTCTTTGCAGCATCTGGAAAGTCTGCCCGGCGTGTTCGCCAGCCACCTGCGAAACCATGAACTGCACGTTCCGCGTAAAGACGTCCATGCGGTTTGAGCGGGACGAGGAACGGGACGCCGTATCCACTGCGGACGAATCAAGCTGATTCATACTCGATTATAGGGCCGGCAATGGTTGCGCTCGTTCTTCCACCGAGCGCCGCCCTTCGCATCTCCTCCACGATGAACCCCATCCGCATCCGCAAGACACCCCCTGCGATCCCTATGCTTGAGAGAGTCAACCAACAGGCAGATCGAGATGAAATTGCAGGAGACAGCGCTAAGGATGTTGAAAAGTGTGGCCGGAGTGTTTCATGTGCGTCCTATTATCCCAGAAGGTGTGCTCACTTTGCGCAAAGGCCGTCGGGGCCATGAACTGGTCCAAGATGAAGGCGAAGCCGTGCGCGTCGTCGCTGGTGAGCGACGACAAACCGGGTTTACTTTCGTTCGCCGCCATCAACGGGATACCGGTCAAGAATTACACGGACATGGCTGTGCCCAAACCGGAGACAACGAACAAGGATGCGGCTCAAGTTCCAGAATTGAGCATGTAAGCTGACACGCGGTTCGAAACGGGGAAAAACACGCTTTCGCAAATCGCTCGGCTAGCACCGTAGCGAAATCTCGTCGCACACAATGAGGCTTAAGCCATTGAGATGGCGGGAGCAGGCATAGCCGGACGATCCAAACCCAAATCTCGCGTTTGCCGGCGAATCGCACGCGCGAACGTGTCCACCAAAGAGGATTGCACTAGCACGGCGTGGCTCTGGTTCGTGGCCAACGCCACGCCGTCGAGGAAAGTCGCCACATTTCTGAAAGGATCGGTCTGGTCTGACTCGGCCGGCCACGCTCCACAAAATTTCTGCGCTTGACGAAGATAGCCAACTTCGCTGGTCGGCTTGTGCTGGAAGGATTCACGGTTCGACTGCACCCATTCCTTGACCCGCTCGTGCGGCTGCAGGCCCAGCAGCGCGGCGCGTTGAGCCAGGGCCGAGTAAGCGTTCGCCGGTTTCACTTCCGTAAGCGGGATCAACTTGTTTTCGTCCGGCAAGCGCAGAGGAGATCCAAGGCTGCGGGCGAATTGATTGGTGATGACGCGAACCAATGTGGATTCCAAGCGGGCGGCTGCCTCAGGGCCTTGGACTTGGCAGATGTCATCCATCAATCGCAAGTGTTCTTCCGCAAGCGGCGTTTCCGGCACGACTCGCAGGGCGGGATTGGTCGACCATTTGCCGAATACCGAGGTCATTTGCTCCAGCAATTCCTCGGGCGAGGTCGGCTGAGTCGGCACCGCTGCGGCATAATCCGTCATCAGTTGATAAAGCACGACACCCTGCTTCGACAAACGCTGATCGAGGAGGTTGTAGATGTGCGGATTCTGGGCTGCGCCACCGGGCGGGCTGCTGATTCCGGATTCTCTCATGACTGCATGATGTGCCCGCGCCACGAAAGCAAGAAAGTGAGGGGAGGAGGGCTGGTTGGACACCCGTTTCCCCGCGCCTGGGGGCTGGGGGCCGCACCGGCCCGCCCAAGCGCGCCCCGCCGCGGCAAGCCCGGGCCTCGGGCGCCTGGCGGAGCCCAGCGCCGGGGGCCCACGCACTTCGGGTGCTGGACCGCTGGGTCCGGTCAGGCGCAATCCGGCGGTTCGGAAAGCAATGTTGCGTGAGGCCCGGCGGACATCGGCACCGGCCCCTATCGTTGACCCACCACGGCAGACAAATCTGTCTGGCTCGCGATCCGCAGTGCAGCGAGTGTCGCCTGCGGCGAGAGTGCGCCGGTGCGCGGCAGAATTTCATCCGGGGTGCAAGCTCCCCGGACTTAAAATAGGATATGCCAACGGCGGCAAAGTGGACGTTCATACTGATGCTCAATGCGGTCCTCTCAGGATTCTTCAGCCTGGGGGTGGCCGCAGTGCATTTCTTCTGGCTCGAATACGCCATCGTCCGTTGGCCGAGGGTTCATTACACGGAAGATTACCAGACGGCATTTGCGGTCGTCTGTGCCGTGGTCGTTTTCGTCCTCACCACTCTGCGGCAGATCAGCACCTGTCTGGCCAGCAAGACTCTGCGTCCAGGCGAAATCGGTTTCATTCTCGTCTTCGTCGTGATCGTCATGGTGGGCATGACACCCGTGCCGGGCAGCAACTTCCCCGCTTATATTTACGAACGGAATTCCGCGGGCAAGAAGCAGCCAAACGCGGCGGCCATCAAGCATGAGGAGCCTGCCCCTCTCCACCTCAAACAAAGCTTCCCGTGACGATCCGATCCTCCCCATCGCAGAAAGGATTTGCCTTGGTCGGCGCCATGGTGCTGGCAGTGATGGTTTGCGTGGCCGCCTCGCTCGCCATCCGCAGTTCACAACATCGCATCCTGGAGGCACGCGCCAAGGAGGGAAACATCGAAGCGCGGCTTGCACTGGATTCGGCCGCGTCACGAATCTTGAGCCAGCTGGATCGCGTGTTCGAGATCAAAGGCGCGTATGGGCGGCAGGACCTCCAGCAGTGGCTCGAGATGCAGCAACCCTCTGTGTCAGGTCCGTACTCGGTCACATTGTCTGCCACCAACGATGTTGTCCCAGAGGATAAAATCGTTTCGACACGCACGTTGGCAGCGGCCGGACTCAGCAAGAACACGCTCGATCCGCTCTACCCGGATTTTTGGATGGGCCAAACGAATTTCTCAATCGATATCACCGCACGCGCCCGGCGACAGGGTTACCCGGACTTTCGCGCTCGCTACGGCTTCCGCATCCGGGCCGTTCCCGTGACGGAATGGGCCGTGTTCAATCCGGGTCGGCATCGGGAGATGGTGCAGCTCGCTCGCGACGTTTCCGATACTGGCCACCAGGCGGTGCATGCTTACGTTGGGGTGGTGTATTCTGGTGGCTTCAGTTCTGCGGGAACACCTGCCTCGGTCACCGCCGCCAGCGTGAGCGCTGCGAACCGCCGCCTCTGGCGCACGAGCGGCAGTGCTGGCGGGGTTGCCAAGTACCCCAATGCCGCATCGGAAGGCGCACGCAGTTTCAAGGGGGATTACCCGGATTATGAGCCACAATGGGGCAGCTACGAACTTTGGGGCGGCCTGCGCGACTCAACTGATTCAGTCGTCAACAACGAAGTCGCGGGGCAGTACGACGACTTCCTGAGAACACAGGATTGGTCGCCTGATTGGGTCACGCCTTCCTTTCAACCGCTCCAAATCTCACATAACAACCCGCTGTATGACCCCAACGGCCAACATGCAGGAGACTACGTCGCCGTTCTGAATCTGGCGGACTATCTTTCGGAACGGTCCGCCCGCAGTCTTTACGCCATTCCAACTCCCTACCTTGGCGGGTTGCCCATTCCTACGATCGTAGTGACCAACGCCGAGATCGTGGCGGGCACGGGAGTACCTCTCAATCTGACCTTCCCGCCATCGGTGCGGGTTTTCTTCACGGGCGACGTCAACACGAATCTGGCCAGGCTGAAAGTCGAAGGGAACATCGGTTTCGTTCCGAAGAATACAGATGTCCTGGCCATCAGCAATTTTGCGCAGCGAATCATTGCGCCGGCCATTTTCGCGACGAACGAGCTCCGCCTGGTCAGTCGGGCAGACGTCACGCTGGACGCGACCAATCAATTTTTCGTCGAGCACCAGCGCTACGCCCTGCTGCATCAGCAACTTTACCAATGGGCCAGCAACATTCAGGCGAGGGTGTTGAGCGACCCCACCAGCCCGCTCTACGTGCAAAGCGCCGCAGACGAGAACTACTTCCTGGATTATCTGGCGATTTCCAACTTGAACAGCACGGTCAAGCCGCAGGTCTCCGTCCTCACCGACACGGCGACCAACCGCATCGAGATCCTCTACACGAACGTGATCAGCCGTTACAATTACGCGGGCGTTTACGAGCAAGCGGTCTGCGGGCTGCTCAACCAGGAGCAGATGACGGCCCTGGACACCACTCTCGTGGACGAGCATCTGACCGAAGCACTTGCCGGAATTCCGGGAACGTTCGTCTTGAGTGAGCTGGAGATCATCACCAATCAGACCGACATCGTGCGACCGTTCACCCAGGAACAGATTGCACAGTACCACGGCTTGCTACCGGTGCTCGATGGCCAGTATGCCATCGAAGCCCAGCTTATAGGATGGACGCCCACCAACCTGCCCGTTCCCTTTCCGCCGCTCACCGAAGCCAACATTCAGACCGTGCCGTACGCCAAGGCGTTCTTCACGGTCCACACCAACTACGCGGAGCGATATCGTGAACAGATCGACCTGTTTCAGCCGTTGCCAGAGCGCATTTCCATCGGCACCAACGGACCCATGTTAAGCCGTGTGGAACTGACTGAAATGCATCCTCTGGGCGGCACGTGGAGGGATTATCTGTGGATGAACTGGAGCAACGGAATCAGCGCCGCCCCATATTTGGGCATGCAGATACGAGGTGGGCAGAGCGAGAACAGCGAACGTTACGACATCGTTGGCAACTGGAATCCGGACAATGTGGGTGCGTGGAAATCCACTACCTACGACGTGTTGCGGGAACAAGATGAAATCACTCCTGCTGACAACCGCAGTGACGCCGATATTCAGTTGGTTGACCCAGCGCTTTACGACGCGACCTTTGTGCAGCGCACCATTCAGTTCAACTATCAGACGCTGGGCTGGACGAAAACCAACGCGCCGGCACTGCCCGGCCCGGCACCCGTGTTCAACGGGCGACTCGTGGTGGAGGATGGTATCAAGCGACCGGCTGGGCTCGCGCCCGCAGGACTCGTTATCAACGGGCAACTGACTTACTCGCATCGGATCAAGTGGCTCACGGCCACGGACCCGTTGATCACTCAATTCAGCGTCAACCGCAACCCTGCCACGATGCCTCAAGGACCAGACCGTGTTTACGACATTCGCATATCGCACGTTGAGCTTAATCGGCTGTAGCCTGGCGATCACCGCTGCCGCCGGGCCGACCACGTCCGACGACGTTCGTGTCGAGCGCGGAATCATTCCCAAAGCGCTGGCGCAGGAAAAGGTTGAGGCCGTGGAGATCTTGCGCGCCAGTCAGCAGCCATTGCTGTGTCGGCGCGCGATGGCCGGCATCTCCCGCATTGAGGACAAGCTCGCAAACCCCGCTACGAACGCCGCTTCGCGCGCAGCGGACGTCAAACTTGTTCCTCTCGGAAATAAAAGAGTCCCGCTGCAGGCTGAAGTGAAGAAGAAAGGTTACACCACGCACCGGCCGGCAAACGGCCTGCCAACGTATTTGGACAGGAACGGTCGGCGCTCGCCGGAGGATTATTTGAACCCCGACGTGCTCAAGGGAGGCGCCAACATCCTGACGCCCAAAGGAACGCTGGAGGTGCCGGCCTGTTTGAGTCCGAAAGAGTTGGAGGACTACCTGCATCTGCGGTGCGACCGGAAAATGCGGACCGGAGATTACTGGAGAGAACTGCACGCGGGACGGCTCAACGACCAGGAGTTGGCAAGCTTGAGATACTATGACTATTTGGACGCGAACGTGGCTTTGCGCTCTGTGCCTGTTTATCAGTGCATGGAGATCCAGAGCCGAAACCATTGACCACTTCAACCCGCACTGGCAGGGGTCGGCATGGCAGGCCAATCGCCTGGAACTGCCCGGCCTAGCCTATCAAGGCGCCCTGTTTCCATTGATCACTCAAGGGCCGGGATTCGCGACGCTGCCGTCCGGAGCGTTTGTGCTGCGGCTTCACGTACTGCCGCTGACTATCCAACGCGACGAACCTTTGCTCATCGTGTGGGGCCGTGTCGAGGAGCCGAAAGCTAAACCGCTCGCCACGCTTTACCTGCGACGGGGACGGCTGGTCTGGCTTTGCCCGGTCGATCCAAGAGGCGACTCGCTGTTTGATGCAGCGCAAGACGTCGAGCTGACGACCAGGGAACTGACCTCAGGCCTCTGGACCACCGTGGATGTGCTCATCAACCCGCAACCGTATCAGCAGACCTTCGGTTGGAACCTGGAACTGAATCACCCGCAAGACCCGGCCAAACCTTCGGGGAAGCCGCTTCACCTGGCAAGGCAACTGAGCGTGGCGGCCTGGACGCTGGAGAAAATTGAAATCCCGCGAATCCATTCGGCCTGGCTCGGGCAGATGGAACTGCTTCCCCCAGACACAACGCCGACGCAACTCCGTCCGAACATGTTCCGCAAATGAAATTCTGCGTTGCCTTGTCCATTTTGCTTTCCACTCTGGCGGCTGACGCGTCCAGCCTCCGCGATCTCTATTTGCCGCCCTGGTACGACCAAGCCGCCCGGCAAATATTCCAGCTCGAACTCAAAGATTTGAAGTTGGATCGCATCCAATTGGACCTGCCCTGCACCATCTCTGTGAACCAACAGATCATCGAAGTCACCAATGGCGTGGCCAAGGCCACCCTGTTCATCGACCTCAGGAAAACGCCATCCACTTTTCCGCTGGTGATCATGGCCATGGACGCCAACGGGCAAATGACGGAGTACAAGAAGTTGATTTGTCACCTGTCACTCGTAGCGCTGCCGGTGCAGGTTGACGTCCAGGGCGAAACGTTCGCGATCACCAATCTCACCGAAGAACCGTTTGAAGTGGAGCGAGCCGAGAATCTGATCATCACTTCTCAGGGCGAGCGCCATATCCACGGCACGTTGAAAGGAAACGGGCGACTGAAGTTGAAGGGACGCGCTGTCATACTACTGATCCCGACTGCACGCGCGGAGGCCGGGAAATGAAAAGACCAAAGACAACCGCGTTTTCACTGGTGGAAATCCTGATTGTCGTGGGGATCCTGAGTGTGATCGCCGTAACCGGATATCGCTGCCTCATGTATCTTACCAAGGAGGCGACCCAAACCTCGCGCGCGGCCGTCAATTCGCGCCGGGCTGAGTATGACCGCTTTGTGGGTGTGCTGAATGACCGCCTCGGCCGCAGTTGGAGTTACACGGTGGACGACTCCAGTTCGCAGGGACTGAACGGGAGCGTCCTGCACCTTTACGACCCAGACGGGCAAAACCTCGCTGACTTTGGAATCTACACAGACGGGATCATTTACCTGTACCAAATTGCGGATGCGGGAGGGGGCGCGCCTCTGAACTTGGAGTATGCGTTCACCAACCGGGATGCCACGTTGGATTATGCGCTCCGATTCACGACGAATTCCGTGGCGCCCGATTTGGACGTGACGGCCTCGTGGAAAGTGGCGCCGCCGTTGTATTACCGCGCTGCCACGGGCGCTTTTCAAGGGTTGTTCATCAGTGCTGATGAGAGCGAACTGGAACAGCAGGTGTCCGAGCATCGGACCAACAAGACCGGCCTGCTCCAGCACGACCTGCGCGAATACAACTTCAACCCGCGTCACGACGCTTTCCGTTGACGATGAAAATCACTCCTCATCGCAGATTCAAGCTGAGCGGCGCGACTCTGGTGGAGATGGTCGCCGCCATCGTCATCCTTGGCCTGGTGGTGATCGGCGTGGCGCAATTCCTCCTCGTCAGCAAGATCAACGTGTACACGGACAACGTGAGAACCGGTGTGTTGCAGGCTCTCTCCGACAACATCGTAAAATATCAAACCATGAATGTCGGAGAAACCAATGTCCCCGTGGATGACGATTTGCTGCCCCATGTTCCGAGCGGCACAATGCGTCTGGAGAAAAGCGGGCCGGTCAATGCGGTTTACACCATTCAAGGAAGCGTGACTTGGAGAGCTTTTCCTCACGGCGACAGCGCCTCCCTCTTCCACGAGCAACTCGCTTTGCAGGTGCCGGAGTAGCCTCCTCACTCCACAACCACGCAGGCTACGCGCCGCGAATCTCGATAACGTGTGCGGCGCGTTTCCTCCGAATCGCCCTCCTCGATGGCTTTGTCGAGGACGGTGATGAAATAGGCCCGCCCTCGGTCCACCACGAAACCATCCCTGGCAAAAGCTTCCTGCCAGGATCGCGTGTTCCGATCCAGGATTTTGAGCAGTTCGTCAAGGATCACCCGCTCGCGCAGCAACGCTGCTTTCGGGTCGTCTCCAGACAGGCGGGAGGCCTTGCCTTCTACATAGCTCATCAGCAAGAGCGTGGCGCCTTCCTCTGTTCGCAGTAACGGATTCCACTGCCGGCACAGAGAAAGCAGGGTCTTCTGCGTCACATCCGTCAGCATCGGGTCGAGGATTCCGCGGTACAACCGTTGTCGCACCAGGCCGGATTCGGTCCGAGCGTGGTGCAGAAGCGCCCGTAACGGCGGCAACCCTTCCATTTTCTCGGAGAGCATGGCCACGACTTCTGCGCTTAGAGGAAGAAAGTGGAAGCGCCAAAAGAATTCCTTCTTCATTCCCGAGTCCTCAAGGAACTTTTCGTCGATGACGACTTCCGGAGGATGGTGGAGTTCACGCAAACGACTGGGCAGGTAAATGCAGTAAAACACTTCGGCCAGGAAGTTCAACTCCTCACCGTCCAGGGAGAGGAATGGACAGAGCTTGCGCTGTACTGCGGTCGTCAGTTCCGAATCTCGGATGCAGTCCAGGTACAATTGCATCTGCTCCAAAGTAGGTTTGAGGTAAAACACATGATCGACCCGGCCGAAACGCAACGCGAGATGTTGTCCGCGCACGTGGACATCGCGCGCCGCCGGGCCCAACTGATCGGCCAGCGACCCGCTCAATTTGAAATCGTGAAGCGTGTATGAGCCGGCCCAGGTTTCCTTCGCGCCCGAGAAATACACGAACAACTTCCGGCAGGCTGCCAGAAACGACAGCCGATAAAGTCGCCGTGCTGAATCTGACAGCTTATCTCCATACGACGAAAGATACCGTTGCGCTTCCTGGTCCGCCGCCTCGAAGGGGTTGATGGAAGATTCGCGCAACTCGCCACAAAACTGCTCCCAGCTTTTAAGCAGTTCCTCTTCCTGGTGCAGAAAAGGGATGGAATGCTCGAACCGGCCCACGGTCATCTCATGAAGCCATTCGATTCGCATCCGTTGCATCACCACTGGCCGGCGCAGCGTCTCAATCACGCCCTGCAGACGGGGATGGAGTTCAACATCGTCCAGGAGTCGATTGACAGCCGAGGGCGTGTGCGGATTCTCGACGAGGTCCTGCCAGTGCATGTCCCCGAGACTCTGCAACGTTTGAAGTGGATGGGTGTGCCCCACGAGCGAGTTGCGGATCACGTCCATGGCGATCGGTACCAGTTGCCGCTTGAGGTCCGCCAGCAGACCGTCGCCGCAAAGGAATCTGAGGCCGTCCAAAAACTCGGTGTCTGCCGGAAGAATCAGGCGAAGCGAACTCATTGTTTTGATCCGGCCGTTGCTCTAAACAGATCCACCAAGCGGACTTCGACCGCCAGATGCTGTGACTGGCGGGCCAAGGCCAGCGCGTCTTCCTCCAGCCGGTGATACCACGGCGGTGTGGGCAGTTGAAAGACCTCCCCCACCTGCTCCGCGGGGAGGGTCATGATCCCCACTTTCAACGCATAATCACACGGGACCGTGGCGTGAATCAGGAACGTTTTCGTACGGCAGTTGAACAATTGCAGCGCGCGCCCCGACAGCGTTCCGTAATCGCAAAAGACGGAGTCCATCTCCTGGTGCCCCGCCAGTCTGAATCGCACCAACAGGATGCATCCCCGCGCGGGAACGACGAGCGGCGGACCACCCAGCGTAAACTCGACTCGTTCCATGGAATGATCTTCGTGCGGGCCGCACCTGCGGGCCCTCCTCATTATAGCTTTCCGGCACGAAAGAATTCGTGTGATGCCGACTACGAACTGGTTTGGATTCGAGCAACACGCAAGCACCCGCAAAAAGTCGCTATCGCCAGACATATAATGGGAGAGCACCCGACGGGTGCCAGAGATGCTGGGCGATACAAAAGAAGAAGCTGCTCTTGAGGTCAATGACCCGAAGGCCGTGAAGCCCGCCAAGAAAGTTGGCGCGCTCAAGATGCTGCTGCGGCAGTTCGAGGCGACGGGCAACCCGCCCTTGCAAGGGGCCGAAGTGCTTCCGCCCAAGCTCATCGGTGACGGCAACCATCATTGGTATCCCCTGGCCTGGCTGCGCTGGCTGGCGCAGTGGGAACGTGTAAAGACGTTCATCCTCGTCGTCAATCTGATCGGGCTGGCGGTGGTGTACGGGTCGATCAGGCAGAGAAGCAGTTATGAGGTGAAGCTGCCTGAGCCAGCGACAGAACTGCTCCTCAAGAGCAAAGGCTTTGATACCTTCAATCAAAACCAGGTCGAATCTTTCCTGACTTTCGTTGTGAATGCCGCCAACGAGGCCTCTTCGGAGGGCATGCCAATGTTGAATCTTCTGGAAGGCAGCATCGAACCGGCTATCTACCTGCGTCTCCAGCAGAAGGGGCAAAAGACGGCGAATGTCCCGCTGACCGAATACCCGATTTACACGCTCTACATCACGGAAGTCACGCGCTGGCGCTACAACCCGGCCACTCGGATCATCTCCGCCTGCATCAAGGGATTCAGAATGAGCAATACTCTTTCCGGCAGAGGCGGCATGGAGCCGTATCGGGCCCAGGTTGAGATCTTCTGGGAACCGATGTCGAACCGGAACAAATGGGGTTATTACCTCCAGCGCCTCGATGAGTTTTACGGAGCCGCCGCCGAAGCGTACGACACCGAGCTCAAAAACCGGGATCGCTCCGGGTTTTAACAATGATCCCGTATCCCCATTTTTGGTCCGAAGAGCCTGAGGCCCGGCGCCGGGCGTGGAGGCCCACGGATGAAGTCCGCCGCCGCCTGATTCGCTGGTGGACGATTCAGGGATTGTTGCTGGCAGGAATCATTGTAATCGGAATTCTGGTCGCCAAAGAGAGCAAACGGATGCCGCCAATCTATGCCGGGCTGCCGAACGGCGTGGTTTTCGCGACTTCAGCCGGCCCGCTGCAACTGGATCGGGTGGCGCGGATCGAACTGGTCAATGACGTTCTCCAAATTCTGTACTATCAGGAGGGCAACCTGAATTACCTCGATGCGGTCAGGGAAAACGTCAAGCCGCAGTTGCTGGCGCAGTTCCGAACGGAAATGGAAAGCGCCGCCAAGCAGACCAACTCGACTGTTTATCTGAACGTGGCCGAAACCTTCGAAGTGCTCCGTGTCCCGGCCAAAGGCTTCGAATCAGTCACCAAGGCCAACCTGATCAAGCGCAGCAGCCGCGAGAGCACCGGGGCGCCCGTCTATATTCGCACCCGCTGGCTGCTGGAAGGAAGCCGCTATCGGCTCGCGCGGGTGGAGGAGATCAAACCGGGAGATTACTACGAGCTGTTCCTGGCCGAAAAGGGGAGGCTCAAGAAACTCTCAAAACAGGAACTGGAGCGCGAACTGGCCGTGCGCAAGAACCAGGAGATACCGCTGCCCAAACGCAGCCCGCTCTTTTGACCAAGGACAACCGTGAAACGATTTGCTTGCTTCATCTTCACTTGCTTCACCGCTCTGACCCTGTGGGCTGGCGATCCTTTTGCGGGCAGCGGCGCGAGCCCTTACGGAGCCGCGCTGGCGGACGGAGCGCGTTTGTCCACGCGCCTCGTGGAAAACGTGTATTTGATGCCTGAGCAAATCACAAAACTGATCTTCCCCAAACCAGTAGATGAGGTCAGCGTCAACACCCAGGTCATTAACGTTGTCCGCAACCCGGCTGACAGCAAGGAGTACTATCTTTTGCTCTCTCCAAGAGTCGCCAGCGCGGATGTTAACATGCACCTGGTCATGGATGGCAGGACATACTCCTTCCGGCTCATCGTTGGCAAAGAAAAGGTGAATTATCGCAAGACCTACACGGTCGAGGGAGGCGGCTCGAGTCGCAATCTGTCCAAGGTCCCGCCACTGGCGCCAACCGAAATCAACACGACCCGATTGATCAACCTCATCAACCAAATCAGGCGCGACCCTAATTACGCCACCATCGTGGCAAAGGACATGGGCTTCAGTCCACAAAGGGTCACCTATTTGTGGAACGGGGCCGAGGTGACGCTCCAAGCTGCCTGGCATTATTACCCGCAGGATGTCGTGATCCTGCAAATTGAAGTCCACAACCCGACCAGCGAAGCCGTCTACCTTTCCGCCACGCAGATCGAACCTTTCATCGCCAACACAAGCTTTCCTTACCTGCTGACGCAGCAGGGAACCAAGGTGCTGTTGCCCGGGCAAACCGACATCAAATACGTCTTCCTCCAAGGTCACGCGCTTGACATCGAAAACGCCAGGTTCGAATTGCGCCTGCCTGCCAGCAAGACGCAATTGAAGGAAATCCCGGCCCCTGACGCGGCGCCATGAAGTTCAAGGAATTGTTTTCACTAACCAGGACCAATGCGCAGGGCAAACCCGCCTTGGGCTTCGGAGTGATTCTGTTGGTCATGGCCATCATGATTGGCGGCGGTCTCTACCTGATCAGAGTGGTGCGGTTGCCGCAAAGGAAAGACCCCAGCGTGAAGTTCAGCACGCCGAACAGCCAAAGCACACGGCGCGGACTCGGCTCCCCGGTTGAGCAGCCTTTGCTCCTCAAGGACGAGCTGCCGGACACACGAAAGCGCCCGCTCAAGAACCTCGAAGACCTCTATCGACAGCGCGAGAAGGAGACCCAACTTGCGACGACCAACGCCGACGCCAAGCCGGCGGATGACAGCGCGCTCAGGGGTTGGGTACCGAAGATTGACCCGAGACGAATGCCAGTCGATCGCACGCCGGGCAACGGCAAGCTCACCACCGCGCTGCTCCAATCCGGTGCCAAAGCAAACGAAGTCAGCAATGCCGAGGGCTATCATTATGTCAGCACGTTGCTCCTGTTCACCAACGCACCGGCCCCGGCCAAGGGCAAAACGAATGGTTTCGAGATCAAGAAATTCCTGCCGCGCGGCCACAAGATTCCCCTCATCCTCTTGAGCAGGATCAACACCTCGGTTGGCGCCATGCCGGTTGAACTGGCCGTGGCCAGGATGTCATGTTCAGCGGAAGGCTCCAATTGCCTTTCGGCTGGCACTTGACCGGCACGGCCAGTCAGGGGCCCAACCACAAAGTCAATGTCCGGGTCAATACCATCATCGATCCTCAGGGCAAGGAGTATCCCATTCACGCCATGGTCCTGAGCCTGGAACAAGAACCCGGGTTTGACGGCTACCCTTTGGAATCGCCTCTGATGCTCGAGTTGCTGCCGCTGGCCTCCACCACGGTGCAGACGTTCATGGACGCCTTGAAAGACGTGACGACGCAACAATCCATTGTGCCCACCGGTTCCAGCCCCATCGTCGGGGAACAGCAAACCTATGTTCTCAACGCCAAATCCAAGCTGTTGGATGGGACCGCGCAGGTCTTGAGCGGCATCATGGCCGAAAAGGCCAAGGAACTGAACCAGTTGTATCCTTCCGGCAGCCTGGTGCCGCGGGGCACGCTTGGCTGGGCGCTGCTCACTGCGCCGCTGGACCTGACACTGGGGAAAGAAGGAGGCAGCGCAGAATTCCTCGACAAAGACGACGTCAATCCGACGCCCAATATCATTACCTTGAGTCAACAACAGGGCAGAAACACGGCCGCTTACAACCCGATGACAACAGCGACTGCGTCGTCGTTCTCTTTGCCGTCGGGAGTTCAACTTCCACCCGGCGTGCAATTGCCGTCCGTTCAGCCGAGCACACCGCCGCCAAGCACGACAAAACCATTGGAGTAACACGAATCCTTTACAACCGGAAGAACCCGATGAAGAAGACAACCTTCCTCTTAACCGCAACGGCAATCCTGTTGGTCACCGGCTGCGCCACGCGAAAGCACACGACGCCGAGCTACAGGCCGATTGAGCCGCTGGTACAAGTGATCCCGCCGCAAGGAAAAGAAGAACCGCGCGTGGCGGAAAATCCGGCCAACCCGGAACCGATCTTGTTCAACCATCCATATCGTGAAGAGGTCGAGATGGCCTAAAAAACATCAAATGACGAAAGGGAACCTAAAAAAAAAAAAAAGGTGCGTTTCCCGGCGCAGCTTATCGGTGTCATCATCCGCCAGCCCGGCCACTGGAATCTCGCCGCCGCTCAGAAGAGCCGCCAGTATTTCGTGCCAGCGGACAATCAGCCCCCGCAACTGGCACCGCCTTCGAAGAGCTACTACGATTACATTCAGTCCAAAAAAAACGGGCGCGCGGATACCACACTGGATGTAAGCCGCGTGCGCGTGTTGGGATATTCTCAGCAAGAAGATCGTGTTGAAGCCCAAGGCAAGCTCCTTCCGGGCGAAACCGCTGCGTTTGATCCTTACCTGGGCTGGCTCGCCATCCCCGAGGTTCCGCTTGCGGGGCCGATTCCAGACACGAATCGGATTCCCTCCCAATCCCCTTCCTCAGTTGAGCCGACAGCCAGCGAAGCTCCCGCGACAGATCAGCAATTATCCAGCGAAAGGCTGGAACAGACGAACATGCCGCCGGCAGATGTTGCGGCCGACAGCCCGGAGGCAGTCAAGGAACAGCAAAAGAAATTGCGCGGCATTCTGGAGGACGCGTTCAAGAAGGCTGAACAAGCTCGCGAACCCAAGTGATACCTATGCCTGAAACCGTTTCCATTGCGCTTGAACTGCCCAAGGACTTTGTCAACCGCCTCAAGGCCGTGAAGCCGTCGTGGCTTACCGACCTCACCGACGAGCAATTTATCGGACACGTGATTGCCCACGGCGATTTCGATGATTACTTGGGGCAGATTCAAAAGGCCAACCAACAGGTGCAGGATCTGACCGCCGAACTCCACTTGAAGAAAGGCGCCGGCACGCCACTGAAGGGAAACAAGGGCGGCAAGCGCGCTGAAACCAAGATTACCGCAGCCGCGCCTGGAGCAGGCGCGGCCCCACCCATCTCCGCCACATGAAGATAATGAAATCCATCATCCTGATCCTTGCCGTTGGGCTTTTGACCAGCGGCTGTTACTACTCGCATCCACTTAAAGGCCGACAGACCTCCGCCTTCAACGGCACAACTGTCGCCGCCGGCACGATCGGTGCGGCGGGCGGGGCCTTCGCCGGGAATGCCATCAACAAGGACGTAGGGGCTCCGATCGGCGCCGCAGTCGGAGCGCTCGCTGGCGGTGGAACCGCTTATGTCCTACAGGATCGCAAAGCGCGGGAAATCCAGGAAGCTTATGAAGAGGGACAACGCCTGGGTCGCGCTCAGGTGCTTGACGATTGGTGGAGCGAGAACGCCGTTTTGAATGATCCTGAGGAGCGCAAGAAGGGACCACGGACGCGGCAAATTCCGTTGCCAGCGGGAGTTTACGAGAGCGTCCCCTATCACTCCAGAAGCTACGAGTACATGGTCAGGCCGTAAGCCGCGCCGACAGACAGAGTGTGACACCCCGATAGGCCCTATGCTGAAAGATGGAACATAAACACTCAACCACTATGAAAAAGATCATTCTGACTTTCATCACCGGCATCGGCCTGCTCACACCGGCCATGGCCCAGATCCCCACCATCGATGTCAGCTCACTCCAACAGCTCTACGCGCAGTACCGCACGATGGAGCAGCAGTTGGACACCTCCAAGAACATCCTGGGAAAGGCAACGCAAATCTACGATCAGGAGGTGAAGACTTACCAAACCGCGCTGGGCAACATCGACATGGTCAAGAACAAGGTCCAGTCGTGGATCAACTCATTCAGCCGGCTCAGCAGCACGGATTTCTTTTCTGGTCGCGCTTCGCCGATCCAGAACTTCGACCGCAATGTGACCTACTGGGCCAACCAGATGGCGTATGGACAACGAGACGTCACCGCGATGGAAAAGCGCTGGGAAACAGCGCTAACCCGGGTCAACACCGGCACGGCCACCGATTGGGAAAGGCGAGTGGCCTTGGGCGGCTACAACTCCAAACTCATCGAGAATGCGAACGCGTCGCGTGATTACGGCAGCAATGTATTGGCCGAATCACAGTCCGTCATCAGCGACACCCAGCAAGGGACGTTGATCGAGCAGGCTGGCGCTCAGAATGCCTTGCTCTACCAGCAGACGGCCCTGTTGGACAAGATGAAGAACGACGTGAACGACGCCACGGTCGCGGAGGCGGCGCATCGGGAGCAACAACTCCAAGCGGAACGGAATGCCGCCGTCATTCGGCGCGCCATGTCCAATATCCCGGTGGACTGACATGAAATCGTTCCTCACGCTGGCGCTCGCGGCGCTCTTGCCCGTCGTGTGTCGTGGACAAAATGCGGAGTCCGACGCACTGAGCCGGGCGGAGCAGGAAGCCCAACAGCGGTCCGCAGACTACCTTTCCGGGGTTGACGTCCAGCGCGACATCCTCACCTACCGCGCCCATTACGACGATGACGGTTTCTGGAGGGAACTTTGGCAGCAGCGTGGCGTCAATTCCATGAATTGGTACCAACAGTTGCGCCTCCTGAGAATCCATCTGGAGGAAAGCAAACAGCGACTGATTGATTCCACCAACTGGATTCGCGGCACGGGCGAACTTTTTGGATCCGACCTGAAGCCGGTGACGATCACGCGGCAGCGCGTTTACCTCGGATACGTTTACACCGGCAGGATCGACACCAGCACGGACCAGTCAGGTTCTCTCCAGGGCGTACTCCAAGAACTTCAAAGGGATTGGTTCGACCGCACCCGCACGACGGACCCGACCGGCAATCATCTCCGGCGGGACTTTGACATTTTGAGGCTCTCCACGCCCGACGCGAGTTCCTCTCAACTTGCTCACGGCGGAAATGGTTCCCCCGACAGTTCGCTATTCAACCTGCTGGTGACCGAGGACGAGGCCACGCAGTCCACTGAAGCCCTGAGCACGGATCTCAACACGCAGACTGAGATATCCGAGATTGATTTGCGCAATCCCTCCTACAATTCCGCCACGACCAACATGGCCGCCTACATCATCCGCCCCGACACCAGCAGCCGTCCCGCGAACGTCGTGGCCGAGGTCAGCAGAATATTCAACACTTACCAGACGGACCCTGCCCGTCTCCGCGACCGCGCGTTGACCGCGCTGTTCAATGACCTGGCGGTGGGAAAGTTTCAACGCGGCAACAACGGTCAGGACATCTACGTCTTCAGCCGGCCGGTAAGACATTCGAGCACCTACAAT
This sequence comes from bacterium, assembly GCA_016708315.1. Classification (NCBI taxonomy): domain Bacteria; species bacterium. The sequence continues at coordinate 98,510 of JADJGC010000008.1, read as the reverse complement.
CGGGCGCTGGCGAACTACACCGCCGTCGCGGCGACGTTGATTCATTATTATCAGGTCATGATCGATCAGTTGCAGATCCAGTTGCAGGAGGCTTACCAACGGGATCAGGACATGCTCGGTCTGGTGGCCAGCTACCGGACGGAGCGCGACAGACAGCTTCCCGTGGCCACGGTCGTTTCTACTTCGCAAGCGCGCCAGTTATTCGATGCCCAGGTCGGGGACATGCAGTTGAGCGACATTCCGCTCATCAGCATCGCCGCATACGCCTTGTGGGCTTATGTGGGACCGCCTTGGGCCAATATTCCGTGCTGGCCCACCACGTTCGGTTGCATCCAGAACCCGCTCTACAACACAATTACCGCCCAACTGGTTCGCGGCCTCGAAACCACCAGCGGCGCAGTTTACACCGGCAGCCAGCAGGCGATGAACGCCTTGAAAAGCCAGGCGCAACAGTCAGAGGCTATCAGCTTCATCCAGGATCTCGAAACCAAGAAAGCCGATCTGCAAACCAAGGAGGACGAATACACCGAAGCTTACGGCAACCGTTCTTACCGGGTGAACCTGAACCAGACCAGACCAACCGGAACGGAGATGCCCCTGCTCAACGGGAAAATAGATCCGCTGACCGAAGCCGCGATGTTGAACGCGCAGCAGGCACGCCAGAACTCCTCAAACATCACGGACCAGAATCAATTATTCTACAACGAGCTTACGGGCGAACAGACCCTGCTGGAGCGTTCCGGCCTGCGCTCCGCCCAGGAGGTCAACAAGACGCGCGCAGTCAACGAACTTCGTGAAACGTTGAATGCGCGCCAGACGCTGCGCGCCGCACAGAGGAATGACGAGGCGCAAAAACAGCAGGAGCAGGAACAAATAAAACGTGCGCGAAGCAAAGTGCCCGACGAAGGAAGGTGAAACGCCTCGCAACCATCCTGAGTGTGTGGCTTCTGGCCGGAGCCGCCTTTGCCCAGTCCGCCATCCCGGCGGATGGCCGCGCGATCACGCCGCAGTTGGCCAATGAGGTGGCGCAAATCATTCGCGGCCAGTACGGCGTACCGCCCAACCTCGACGAAACCGTTCTCGACCTGCAGAACACGAATTACTTCTCCTTGGAAAACGTCGTGGGCGGCGACGCCAATACGGACTTTGGCCAGTCACAGCGTTTGATGGTCAAATCGTTGTTCGCCTTCGGCGCTTCGCTGGAGAACGCCAGCTTTTCCACGACCATGAGCATGTTCAGCAGCGCCCTGCCACTGAAAGATCAGGCGATCAACGACACCTCCAACGGCAGCCCGAAGGTGGGCCTCTTCGCCGGTTACATTCTGGTTCCGACTTTGGTGAAGGTTTTCGTTTCAATGGATATTTATCTCAACAACTTTTTCTCCGGAACGATCTACTTCGCGCTGCTCCTGTTCCTGGTGGTTATGATGGGATCGGCCATGGTCCGCCAGATGCACGAGGGCCGCCTGGACCTGGTCTCCTGGATCGGCAAGGCCACATTCGCCATTCTTTGCATGTTCAAAGCCAACCAGCTTTGCAATTACGTTCTGGCGGCGATGATCGGACTGGCTGCCGGCATCAACTCTTCTGTTATCAGTGGCGTCACCAGCCAATACGGCATCGACCAATGGTATCTCAAGGTCTATGGGCCGCAGCTGACGAGGAACTGTTACTCGCTGGTCACGGGCACGCAGAAACCGGCGCTGGCCAAAGCGTTTTCCGAAGGCCGCGACATGTACAACATCCCGCGCTATGTCCTCTATGAAAACGGCAGCGAGACCGCGACCACGCTCTCCAAATATCTCGGAGGCGCCGAGGGCTACAATATGGCTAACGGCGCAAACGCCCAGGTCAACGGAGTTTCACTCAAAGAACTGAGCTCGGTTTATTGCCTCATGGCCGTTTACAACGTCGGCCTGAACAATCTTCAGGCGCACGAGGCCATGGGCTACGCCGACGTGCAGACCGACATTGACAATTTCAAGCTGGCCATCGCGCAGATCTACCACAACAACGACGGACTGACGATCGGCGACACCAGCGCCATTGAAGACGCCTGCTCCGCCTTGACGATTCCTGGCGCGCCCGCGTCCTGGGAATATCTGGCCAACAACACCACAGACCCACAAGCAACAGAACTGAATGGAATTTATCGCCAGCCGCCCATCTTGAACCTGTCCACGGTAACGGGAGTCGTTCGTTCACGGACCCCACTGGGACTTGGGGGCACGCTTTGGTCTTACATCACGAGCGCCGTAAATTATCTGGTGGATCAGGGACAGAAAATCATCGGCATGGTGAGTTGGATACCGGCTTCCATCGTAACTCTCATCACCCAGGGAGCGTTGCAACAAATCCTGCTGGGCGGGCTGCTCATTTGGATTCTATTGTCCATGGCCTTGTGCAAGCTGGGCGTGATTCTGGTCACCCTGACCAGCCCGTTCATCATGCTGCCCAATACCTCGAAAATTTTCTGTGGCGCCGTCAAGACCATGGTTTATCCGTCGCTTTATCCCGCGATGCTGATTGTGATCATCCAGTTGACCAGCGCGCTGGCCTCGTGGATCGGAACCATCGCCGCCCAGACCGGCGGGCTGGGGCTGATTCTGACCTCGTTGCCGCTATTGTTCGGACTGGTCAGCGTCATCGCCCTGCCCAAGCTCGTAAAAGTGATGCTCAGCGGAGGCAATGTGCTCATGGCTCAACTCGATGTTGCCAGACGTGTAGCGATGCTTGCCGCTGTTGCTGCGACTGGCGGCGTGGCTCTGGCCGGACTCGGTGGCGCAGCCGCGGCGGGTGGCGCGGCAGCCAAAGGGGCTGGAGCGGCAGGAAGCGCAGCCGGAGGCGCAAGTAAAGTTGGAGCCGCTGCGGGTGCGCCACCCGTCGGCGCATCAGGCGGAGTCGATGCTCCGTCGGCGCCAATTGGACGCGCTTTGGCGGGCGGGATCAAATCCGTTGGCAAGGCGCTGGGCATCACCGACGGAAAATCAGCAGTGAAAGCGACATTGTCCTCGGCAATCGCAGGAGCTCCGGGTCTGGCGTGGCATGCGGTGCGCAGCAATCGCAGGAGGCAGAATGAAACGTGACGGTTTCACTTTGATCGAATTGGTGATGGTGTTGACCGTGGTGTTCATCCTTGCGGCCGTTGGCGCATGGCGAATCTCCGGAATGCGAGAGGAAGCCCGCACAGTTGCCCAGAGCGACGCATTGGCAACCGTGCAGCGGATGCAAGCGCTGGCTGATATGGAGGGTCTCCCAGTGACGGCGAACGACACGTTGGGACGGGTCCTGGAGCTGCAAGTCAGACTCGCGTCCAAGGGGCACTATTATTACCAGATCAACCCAACGAATCTTGCCGCCCAGGTCGCATACGACCCAACCACCCAACAGTGGATGAGGCTATGAGAGACGTTCTTGTTGCCGTCATGAACTGGCTCGCCCGACCGTTTCCATCCATCAACGCGATCGTGTTGAGCGTTTTCGCAAGCCTGCTCTTTCTGGCCGGCGTGGCCATCGCCTGGCATCCTTACATCACCGAGTTCATCGACATCGCCCAGGCGCCGAAGCTGCGCGCCGCCGTCCGCATCCTGGCGTTCATCGTGTTTTCCTGTTACTGCACGCTCGGATGCTTGTGCCGAATCTTGATCCAATTCTTCCCCGAACGCTTTGGCCAGGATCAGGGGCACATATAGAAAAAGCGAGCGACAGGTAGAGGACCCACTGGGCGAAACCTAGAATGGAGAAACGGGCCTGGCGGCGAAGCCAAACAGGGCCGGAGACAAAATGACAACGATTACCGTTATGAAACATCTGATCGCAAAACTCATGGTGGGCCTGTTCGTTCTCACGCTGCTGGGCAGCCCGCGCCTGGTCCTGGCCCAGAGCACCGGGGCGGGCGACTCTTCGGATATTGGCGGAGGACTCGGCACGGGAGACTTCCAGGACGCCGCCAATGAAAGCACGGGACTCACGGCCACGCTCCGTTCCGTGGCGAAGTACGCTCTGTACGTCTTCTATCTCCTTGGAGTGATTTTTATGGGTATTGCTTCGATCAAATTCAAGAACGGAGACATGGAAGCGATGGGCAAGAACCTCGGCGGCGCTGTCTGTTTGTTCCTCGTACCGAAAATCGTGGAGGTTATCATGGCTTGGGCAGCGCAGTAACGCCGGAAGCGACGGATGCACGGCACAAAGCTTCGCAATATCCGCTGCGGCGGAGATAAATGCGTCGGCTGAATGGTACCCCGTCCGCTTTGTCAGCCGACGGTAACGCTTCGAGCTTTGCCCGTAGTTCATCACTTTCTGCCCGCTCCGCTCGTGGCGGCCGGAACACTCTTTCTATCGGTCGCAGCCCGTGAACCCACTTCCACAGCGTTTCACATCCGCTGTCGCTTCCAAGCTGACTCGCTCGTTGCGGCTGACTCACAGTTTTGGTTACCATGTGTTCATGAAGAACGAAATCACACTCAAGGAGTTCACGGTCGATCAAGCCCGCCCTCTCCCTGTTTTTCTTCTCCTCGACGCCAGCGGGAGCATGGCGGAAAACGGCAAGATTGAAGCGCTGAATCGGGCCGTTGAGGAAATGCTCGCGACCTTTGCCGCCGAGCCGGATGTTCGCGCCATGATCCAAATCGGGGCCATTGCCTTTGGGGGCGATGTCCGCGCTCATTTGCCTTTGTTGAATGCGGCGGAGGCAAAAAAGAAATGGCAGCCGTTGGTTGCTCAGGGCAACACCCCGTTGGGGCAAACCCTGACCCAACTGCACGTCATGTTGGAGGGCAAGAAACTCGTTCCTTCCCGGTCTTATCGTCCCACGCTCGTGCTGGTTTCAGACGGGCAGCCGAGTGACGAATGGCAGTTGCCCCTGAAACAGTTGCTCGAATCAGCGCGGGCTTCCAAGGCGGCTCGTATGGCCATGGCGATCGGTGCGGACGCCGATGGCCAAATGCTTCAGAGTTTCCTCAATGCGCCTGAGTCAAAAGTGTTTCAGGCCCACCAGGCCCGCGATATTCACAAATTTTTCAAGTGGGTGACCATGAGCGTTACCGTGCGCAGTCGGAGTGCCACACCTGATAAAATTGCCCCGGTTGATCCCTTGGAAATAGATGAAATCCGTTACTAAGCATGGTCGTGCTACGCTCGCTGTTGCGCCAATTATTTTTGGGGCATCAGTGCGTGGCCCTATGCACAAAAAGAACGGAAAACCCTGCGAGGATGTTTGGCGGGGACGGTCGTTTGGGCCAGCGGCGGCAATTTCTATCGGGGACGGCATGGGATCAAAACCATTTGCCGCACTCGGAGCGCGCTCCGCATGCGCCTCGGCCATTCGAGCCACTCGGTTGTGGGCCAAGGCAACTGACGTCGGCTCGGAATGGGTTTGTCGCTGGCTTGAAGCGCAATGGCGTTTCTCGGTTGCGCCACATCCGCCGCAGCAATGTGCCACCACCTGTCATCTAATTGCCGCCCATCCGAAAGCGGGATTAATATATGCGGGGCTGGGCGACGGCATGGCCTTTTTCCAACGGGGAAAACAACCGGTCCAATGCCTTTCTACTCGGCCCGCCGGGGATTTTGTCAACGAAACCCTCGGACTGGGTGTGAACCACCGGATGACCGACTGGAATCACGTTAGCCTGCCGCTTTCCAAAGAACCATGGATCGCCGTCCTCGTGACCGACGGAATTGCTGACGATCTGCGCCCGGACAAATTGGACGTGTTCATAAAATGGTTGCGAAACGAAATTGCTGGCAAGCCAAGTATCGAAAGGGGTCCGACGCTCCGCCGGGCTTTGCGAGAATGGCCAACGCCAGGTCATCTCGATGATAAAACGGTTGCCGTCATCTTGAGTCATTGATTGCCATGCCATCACCCCGCATCCAATCAACCGTCTGTGGTCAAGTGGTCACGGACCTCGAAGGCCGTCGCTATACTTTGGCAAAGTTGATTGGCCAGGGTGGTCAAGGGGATGTTTTCGAGGTCAAGGAAGGCCGTCTCGCCGTGAAACTCCTGCGATCCGTCAGCGAAAGTGAGCGGCAGCGTCTGCGTCGTTGCATTCAGGCGGTGAAGCGGTTGGACTTGGCTGGACTGCCCATCGCTTCACCAATTGCTGTATTAGGACCTCCACATGTGGGCTATCTGATGCAATTGGCCGCCGGCATGTCATCACTTCGAGCCATGATGGTTCCACCTGCAGATGGTCGTAGTGTGACCGCGTGGTATGTGGCCACTGGGGGACTGCGGGCAAGGTTGCAAAAGTTGGTGGCCATTTTTGATGTCTTCAGCCGCTTGCATGGACGCGGTTTGGTTTACGGCGATCCCTCACCGCAGAATATTCTGTTTGGCTCCGATGGAAATCACTCCTGGGCTTTTTTGATTGATGCCGATAATTTACATGTTCAGCGCGATGCTACCGCCTCCGGGGTTTTTACCCCTGGATATGGAGCACCCGAATTGATTCGTGGCGACATGGGGCCGGATACTTTGACCGATGCTTTCGCCTTGGCTGTGATTGCCTTTGAATTGCTGACCCTCGTCCACCCGTTCGTGGGCAATCTGGTCCACGATGGCGAACCGGAACTTGAAGAGGCGGCGTTTCGCGGTGATATGCCTTGGATCGAACACACCACCGATTTGAAAAATCGTTCCTCCCGGGGCATTGACCGAGACATCGTAATTTCCCCGGAGGTAAAAAAACTTTTCAAGCGCATGTTCGAGGACGGGCTTAAAGACCGCCTTGCCCGCCCCGGCTTGGGGGAATGGGTCAGTGCTCTCAGTCAGGCGGCCGACGTGACGATCACTTGTCCGCATTGCCAGGCTTCATTTTACGCCCCCCAAAGGCGTGAGTGCCCGTGGTGCGGACAGCCTCGCCCGCAGTTAAGCTTGGCGGTTGTTTATCTTTGGGATCCTGAAATTACTTTTGCCACCGGAGCTTCACCAGGCGGCTTCGTTAAAACCTCGACCAGTCAGAGTCGTTCCTTGGCCACGATCGTTTTGGCACCTAAAGAATCAGTTCAAATCTTGCGCCGACACGTTCACAGTGATGATGCATCAGACCAGACCGAGCAACCGCTCGTCGAAATCACTCGCACCCGGGCTGATTCGATTCGGGTGCGCAACCTGTCTCAGGAATCGTTCCTGTTGGTGAAGCACACCGGTCAGGACAAAACGATTGATAGCCTGGGTGTCGCCGCCGAAAAACCAATCCCGATAGCGTCCCAAAGCCCGCATTGGCATTTGCACTTTGGTCCACTGGACAGGCTCCATCGAGCGGTCGTTTTCAAACCGATGCCATAACACATGGAAATCGCCAACCTCCAACACGGTAAGATTCTGACGCTTGATGTTGTCCCCTTGGTGGATGTCGGAATTGAGCGGATTCCGCCCAACGGGCGGGAGTTGATGCTGACGCGCGTTGGCGACCTGTGTGCGCTTATTCTTCCGGGCCAAGCCGAACCATTGGTTGTTGATGCAAGGGACCACAAAAGTCGGAGGGAACTGCAACGCTCAATTGAACAGGATGCTCCCCGGTTGTGTTGGTTGGTTGGTTTGCGCTCTGACCGCAATCAGTTGGTCGCTTTGACCATCCAGATTCACGAATTCTCGGAACGCTTTTCTATTCCTGAGCTAAAAATCGGCGTGGACGAAAAGCTGGTGGCCGATATGGGACGACAACAGGCACGCCGTTTCTCAACCGAAACCGCCTGTGCTTGGCTCGCCGATAAATTAATCATCCAGCCCAATTCGCCAGCTGGACTGGCCAGGGTAATCATCATTGGTCGGCCAGACTCGCAACATAGCCAAAAACAAGCCTTCCGAATCCTCGGTGACCGATTCGCGCTGGATGTCGAACGGCATAAAGAAGGTGGCTGGTTGGCATTTCGTCTAACCCGCCCCAAGACCGCCATCAAACCGGAAGAATATCGCCCCGTTATTCTTGCCGAAGGGGCCTTTGAATTTGTTGATCAGACCATAGCCGGCAAGATGCGGCAGGGGATGGCAACGGAACTCGATCAGATTGTCCGCACCGCCGGCAGTTATTTGGGAGTCTGGCTGGAATACCAGGCGATGGAACATCGGCGTGTCGTTGAAGAGGCCAAACGCTTTGGCTGGTTGAGCTACGATGGTTGTCATCGAATGCCGGATGGATGCTGGTCTTTTCAGTTGACCGCCGATAGCCAATGGACCCCCTCCCAACTATGGCAGGGCATCACCGCCGACAAGGATTTGGAGGCATCAGCGGAAGTCCCGGATATGCTCACCAGCACGCCAGCCGGCGACGAAGAGACGCCCAGTTTTCAAATAGCGGTTCGCGAATCACGGCCGGCGTTTCGTGGCGCTTTGGCTGGTAACGACACCCAAAGCATTCGACTGCGCCCCGATACCCAAGATGGGGTTGTGCCACCAGATCGGGGTTATATTCATGTCAGCTTGCGCGGCGATTTGAAAAGAATGGCACGCCGAAACGAGGCGCATTCACGCATTGCCAGCGGGAAGACTTCAATTCCACAACTGGCTTTGTTGCTTGAAAACCGGCCAGTGCCGGTTCGCCGCGTGCAGACGCACGAACCGTTGTCCGGCGCGGCGAAAGCCCGGTTTCATTCCGGTGCGCCGACCCCACGGCAGGTGGAAGCCATCAGGGTTGCATTGAACACCCCCGATATAGCCGTTATTCAAGGGCCACCCGGCACCGGCAAGACCCGCACCATATCAGCCATCATCGAGCGCCTTACTGAAATTGCCAAAGATCAAAACGCTGACTTCGAAAAGGTGTTGCTCACAAGCTTCCAACATGATGCGGTCGAGAATGCGGCGGCCATGACCGAGATTTTCGGCCTTCCGGCGATGAAGGTGGGCCGGCGACGAGGAGACAACTCCGAAAGTCTGCCCTTGATAGCTTGGACCAACCGGATCGCGGAAGCCTTGGAGGCGGACTTGGCAGCCAGCCCAAAAAAGCCGTTGAGAAAGTTGCTGGAAACAATTCGGATCAGACATGCCTCCTATGTCAAATCTCCTGGAACTGAAACCGAAGCCGCTCGCATGCTGTTGGATTTACGTTCGTTGGCAGGCGAGCATTTGCCAGCGGATTTGTCTGACCGGATTGTCAGTGTGGCTGACCGCCTCAAACTGGGAGTGGCCGGTCAGGACGACGAGTGTCAGGCAGCCATCCAGGTGGTCCGTGGTCTGCGCATTCAGAAAGAGGCGTTCGCCGATGACGGGCCGAAGATGGCATGGCGGGTTCTCAATCAATTATCATCAGGCTCTTGGCTCACTGCCGAAGACCGCGCCCTTTTGGAAAAGGCCAGAGACTGGGATAGTGAGTCTGCGCCCGACTTCTTGCCGGCAATGGAATTGGTCAAAAATCGGCTGTTGGATGCCCTGCAATTATCTACCCCGCCTTCCCGAACCCCATTGGTCAATTCGGAAGTCATCAACGTTCTTGATGAGATGATTTCCACCTTGGACAAGTGCGTTCGCAATGCGTCGGCTGAGGGGGCCGGATATGGTGCTCGAACAACTGATTCAGGACCTGCGAAATGACCCGGTCGGGTTGCGGAAAACCGTCGAGAATTACACGGTGGTCCTTGCGGCAACTTGTCAGCAGGCGGTCAGTGACCGGATGATGGAAATGCTCTCGGACGATCTTGAGTTTGAGAATGTCATTGTCGATGAGGCGGCCCGGGCCAATCCCCTTGATTTGCTCATTCCCCTGAGCCGAGCCGCCCGGCGAATCATTTTGGTGGGTGATCACCGGCAACTGCCCCATCTTTTGGAGCCAGAAGTGGAGCGCGAACTTGAGCAATCTGTTCGTGATGAGACCCGCGACCAGATCCGTAAGAGCCTGTTTGAACGGCTGTTCATCCACGTCAAGGATTTGGAGAAATTAGACGGTATAAAACGCTGGGTCACGCTGGACACCCAATACCGGATGCATCCGGTGCTGGGCACTTTTGTAAGTGACGCCTTTTACAAGGACCACGGTGAGGCGTTTCTATCGCCCGATGGTGCCGAATTGAACCCGCAATTTGCCCACGGCTTGGGCGGAAGCTACGAGGGAAAACTTGCGGTTTGGAAGAATCTGCCCATCTACAACGGTGCAGAGGAACACGCCGACCACAGCTGGGTTCGGCATTGTGAGGCGGATTGGATTGCCGCCGAAACACGCCGCATCTTGCAAGAATCTCCCGGGTTGAGCGTGGGGATCATTTCTTTTTATGCCGCGCAGGTCAAGGCCATCATGACCGCAATGCAACGGGTGGACCTGACAACCCTGTCGGATGATAACGATTTGGTCATTGCGGATGCCTGGCGCAGCACAGTCAACGCTCAACGCGAAGTGTGCGAACGTCTTCGCGTCGGGACCGTGGATGCCTTTCAAGGCAAGGAATTCGATGTTGTCATCCTCTCGCTGACTCGTTCAAACCGAATTCAACCCGCCGATGATAAAAGTGTTCGCCGCAAATTCGGCCATCTATTGCTTGAAAACCGCCTGTGTGTCGCGATGAGTCGCCAAAAGCGATTATTGATTACGGTCGGAGATTCAGCCATGGCCTCGTCCGAATTTTCCCAATATGTCCCCGGCCTCCATGCATTCCAAAAACTTTGCCGGGGCAGCCATGGGGCAATTTTCTGACACCATGGATCTTGTCTTAAATTACGGTCCCCGAGCCGCCCACCACGATTATGATCGCACGGGGCGTGTCTATCTTGTTTGGCCATGCGCCGCATGGCGGGTGGTGGCACCAGCACCATCAGACCAACGCATCAACCTTCTCCAGAAAGCAGTGCTCGGTTTGTGGTGCAGCAATTCATATTCGGTCGCGGAGATCGCCACCAAACTTCACCTCCATCCTCACCTGGTTGAAAATATCGGCATGGAGTTGGTCCGTTCTGGCTGGGTGGACCAGAAATCATTCCGCCCGACACCCAAGGGGCTTGACGTCCTTGAAAAAGAAGAATTGATCATAGATACATTGATCACCGGTTGGGTATTCCAAGACCCCTGGAGCGGCGAACTCTGGCCGCACTTCAGCCAACAGCTTCAGCTTCAAGAAACCACCATAGGCTATGGACTGGGACGTTTGAACTTGGCACTGGATTCAAAAAGGGGGCTACGCAAGGTTCCTGCTTGGACCTTCGATGCCCCGGCGAGCCCGGTGCAACCATCCAGCGCCATGATTTTGCGGGCGGTAAAGCAGTGTCGCCGTCGTGAAGAACAGAAAAAATCAATGCGCTTGGATGCATCGGAGATAATGGGAATCGCCGGCGATGATTCACCTGAATTGCTCGCGCGTATCGCTTCGATTAGCGACCAGCCCGAGCCAGCCGGGCTGGTTACGTTTGGATACTTGCCCAAAGGGAGCGCATTTCTACCTCAGATTTGTGATCCGTTCGGATTTGGGTGCGACGAGAAAATGTGGCGTCAACTGCAACGAATAGCTAGAGACGATGAGGGCGCGGCTGGTGCCCAGCGGGATTTTTTGCGATTCGCGCAGATTAAGGATGCTCCGGCCTTGGAGGAGTTGTTGGAGCAGCAACAAAAAATTGCCGAATCCGAGGTCGTGGCGCGACTGTCCCTCGATATTAAGGCAACCTCCGCCGTTTTTGAGCACCTGGTGGCAGCGGCCAAAAGTTTATCCCTGGCGAGAGCCACCGAAGGAGAATCTCAGAGTGACCTCGGCTCGGTCATGCAATCATGTCGAAGGACGCTTGAAGCGTTGCTGAAGTCAATCGCTCGAGTTTCATCGTTGAGTAATGCGCCGGCACTTCTTAACGGCGACGTTGCGATTGACCGGGCAACCGTTGACCACATAGCTCAATCAATTGGATTACGCCTGCCATTGCCCGGAGTTTTTCAGATTGATAAGTCGGGCGGAAAGCCAAACAAAGGCCTCATAATTGGAATATGCCGGGATGTGGGTAACGTTTACAAATTGCCAAGTGCAGTGGTTGCAACTTTGTTGGCGTCATCATTGCACCCGGTCCATCCCCTCAGAAAAGCAGCGTCCAAAGATGTAGAGTTCTTGCGCAAGCTTGCCCGCATAATCGACCTAGGCAACGCGGGATCTCATGATGACTCGCACAACCCTTCGCCTAAACGCTTTTCAATTTCGGAAGCAGAAGAGATGTGGGAGCTGATTATTCACGCAACTGGGTGTCTACTGAATCTTGCAACGACAAAGCCTCAAAACTATGAGCAAAAAAGATCGCAATAACAGACGGCAAAATATGCAGCCGGCGGTGGCGAATGCCGGAACCTCGGCATCACCTGTCAATCCCGCTGGCCCATCCACTCCTGCGGAAGTTGTGGCGCAGATCACTGTAATTTCGAATCAGGCGACCAACCTTCTGACCGAGGAGGATCTCAACAATCCGCCCATGCCGCCACTGGCCCCCGTCGCGTCGGAAATTGATCCGCTAAATCTATGGAAAGTGGCTCACGAAGCTCGGCAACTATTTGAGCGTTCCCAAAGCCGCATGGAGGCCGCAGAGGCACAAGCCAAAAATCGGGAAGCCGAAGCCCATGAACATAACGCACAGGTTCAGAAGCGTGAGGAGGAACTACGCCAGCAAAAGGATGAACAGCGCAAGACCCAGCGCGAATTGGATGACCGCAAATCGGGGTTGGACCGTCGGGAAAGAGACATCATCCAGTCAGAGGAAAAACTAAAGGAACGAGAGATCGACGCCGAGTCTGGATTTTTGCAACAACGTCGTCAGGCACTCGCAAAACTTGATGAAGAAGCCAAGGCCTTGGCAAAGCAGATTGCCGAGCATCATCAGAGTTATCTCGATGGCATAAAGAAATATGAAACTGAGCTTCGCCAGATTCGGGAACGCGAGTTGGTCGGCGTGGAGGAAGGCAGACAGCAACTTCAGTTGGAAAAACAGGCAGTGGCTCGATCCAAGCGTGAAGCCGAGTGGGCCAAGCAGGAGGCGGAAGAACTTAAGACCAACTGGGTCTCAAGAATTGAGGAAAAAGTCCGGGAAGCGGTTACCGATCGGGAAAGCCGTTTGCAGAGTGCTTTGGCCCGGTGCAAACAGCTTGCCGAGCAGATTAGCCGCTACGAGGAAACCGAACGCGTTGCCGCCGGAAAAACACGGGAAGAATTGCTGTCTGAACTGACCACGTTGCAGGAGCGGCACGGAAAGTTGGTGGCGGAACTGGCCCGTAAACCTGCAGATGATCAGATTGCCCGACTCATCGGCTTGGAAAGCGAGAATGAGACTCTGCATTCGGATTTGGCACGGTTGCTCCAAGATAACCAATCGTTGCAGTCCCAGATGAGCAAATTATCCATCGGCGTTGCTGAAATGCAAAATTTGAGAGACCAGAAAGCAGCTTGGGATAGCCGCGAACGCGCCCTACGTTCCTGTGTCGAGGATTTGCGCCGCGAGCTTGGGGAACTAGTTGACAAGTCGAAGGCTCAATGCGTTTTCCCTAGCCTTATCGAGATGGATGGCGATGCGACTCTTCAAACACCCCCGGCAAGGGTGCTCGAGAAACTGCCGCCGCTCAAAGACTTGGTGGACGAGATTCGGAATCGGATAGGCGAGAAAAAACTTTATTACCGGGACAAGGACGTGCGCGCATTTCTTGCCGGTCTGGCCACCAGTCGGCTTCATTTGCTCCAAGGCATCAGCGGCACTGGTAAAACTAGCCTCCCCCGCGAATTTGCCCGGGCCATCGGCGCCACCTCGGCTATCGTCGAAGTCCAATCTGGCTGGCGCGACCGGAACGACTTGTTGGGCTATTACAACGCATTCGAGAAACGTTATTATGAGTCGGAGTTTCTCCAGGCTCTGTATCGTGCCCAACAGCCTCACTACCGGAACGTTCCGTTTTTCATTGTCTTGGACGAAATGAATCTATCGCATCCGGAGCACTACTTTGCGGATTTCCTGTCGGCACTCGAACAAATCCCGGAGAAGCAGCGTGTCAGTCTGCTGACGTCCAGGATTGATGGTGCTCCGCAGCTGCTCGAGGAAGCCCGCTGGTTGCGCATTCCGCGCAACGTCTGGTTCATCGGCACGGCCAATCATGACGAAACCACCAAGGATTTCGCCGACAAAACCTATGACCGCTCCCATGTGATGGAGTTTCCGAGACACCCCGAGGCCTTCGTGCCCAGACCGCTTAACTCGCCGGTCCCGATCACACAGGACGCAATCGATGGAGCCTTTAATCGGGCGGTAAACACACATAAGGATGCCGCTATCCGAGCCAAGAACTTTTTGGATAAGTCACTCACTCATCAGCTCGCCAAACTGGGTTTAGGCTGGGGCAATCGGCTCGAAAGCCAGATGAATCGGTTTGTGCCGGTTATTATTGAAGCCGGCGGCACTCTGGGTGAAGCCACAGATCATATCCTTGCGACCAAATTGCTTCGCAAGCTGCGCGGCAGGTTTGATCTCGGGGCGAAACAACTCGAAGAGTTCCAAACCCATTTGATCCAGGAATGGGATAATTTTGATAAGCCTAACCAACCGGTAAAATGTTACGAGTTGCTGGAACGGGAAATCAAACGCTTGAATGGGGGCGCAACCTGATCGATTGATGGAAACACTCTGGCGCAACCGGATTACGGGACAGTCTTGCTCAACCCCTGAGTCATTGCCGTTCTTGGGGCTTTGGCAATCTGTCCGGAACGGACACGTTTGGCCGGGAACGGAGCGGGATTTGGAGCGCCCCGATTCCGGCAGCGAGCCAACTGAAACGCTTTGTCAAAGCTTGCGAAATCTCGCCGCCAGGATCGAGCCGCTTTGGGGTGGGAAACTGCAACCTTGGCCGCGCTTGGTTCCGCTGGACCCAACGATCACCTCAGACTTGGACCTGCGCGACTATGAGCAGGCTTTGATTCAGGCGCTGCCGCATGTGGAAACGCTCAGCCACAATCCACGAGGTCATCTGACGATTGAGGAAATTCGGGAGGAAGTGGGGCGTGCGCGACGGGTCTCCCATCGCGCCGTGGCGACGCTCGCCGCCCACTCGGAGGATTGGCAAACCCGGACCTTCCTTGGGGTTCGCCCCAGGCGCATTCTTGCGGAATCAAGGCGAGACCAATGGGACATTTATGAAAACCGCGCCGTAGCTACTCTCCGCAAACGGATTTTGGGCGTCCTCCATCCACGACTCCAGAAATTACAGCAAATCTTGCAGGCCCTGGATGAAGCAAGTGAACATTCGGAGGCAGCACAAGGCACGCGCTTCCGTCGAGACCGGCTTTTCATTTTATGGGGTGAGGCTTTTTCAAGCCATCCGAGCCGCGACCGTCTCGCCCAA
This sequence comes from bacterium, assembly GCA_016708315.1. Lineage (NCBI taxonomy): Bacteria > bacterium. Next base: position 83,229 of record JADJGC010000008.1, on the reverse strand, counting down.
CTCATTCATGACCTGGAAACCGCCCGCGCGCGCCTGCTGGCACTGGCCGATACGTTTCTCTTCAAGCAGATGCCGCACTTCGCCGCGGTCGAGAGTCCATTGCATTCAACGAACGTCTTTCAAAGTGATGCCCACTATCGCCAGGCTTTTCATTTGTGGCACATGTGGGAACGCGTGGCCTCGGTTAAGCCGCCTACCCCTGCCGAGCGCGCCGCAAATCGAAGGCGGGCGTGTTCGGATTGGAATCTATTCACGGTGTTGCTGACCATCCGCGCGTGCCGGCAACTCGGACTGATTCCGACCGAAAACACGAATCAACCCATTGCGCTCGGAAAGCGAATAAGCTTGGCCCGCCAGTGGACGCTGCTGGTCCAGAACGATTACTCACTTCTTTTGGAATGCCACGGAAAACCACAATTGCATATCGTTGGGTTATACACCTGCTGGCGAGCGCAATCTGAAAAACAGGTCGATGTTGCCTTCCAGACTTTCCTCGAAATGAAAAAACAAAGCCATCCAGTGTTGATCGTGAGCGTGGATGATTCTGGTGCTACTGCCGCTGACTGGTCGGATCCAGTGGTGGAAAAGTTCAAACGACTTCGGTCCTCGGCCTTGTTTTCGGACAACATGGTTTGGGTGGAAGTATCGCCCCTGAAAATTGACTCCACCGAATTGGTGGCGCGTATCATTCGCTGGGTGATCGCTGAACTGGATTGGCCAAGTCTTCCGGTCCGCGTGCCAATGAACGGCTGGGCAGACGTGTGGCACGAATTGTCACACCGCCACGGCATCCACATGGTGGAACAGGATTTTCTATTTTCCGTGCCGCCCGATGACTCCTTGATCGCAGAAGCGCAAATGCGGGCTACCAGAGCAAAGCGCCAATTGGAACAAACCTATTCCGCACGGGAAAATCTTAAGCGGGAGGAGCACCGTGTTCGGGATAACCGTCGTTTGCTTGCCGCTGTAAACCTTCAAAAAAAGGAGATTAACGCACAGGAGCAAAAAGAAGAAGCAACCCTCAGGGTTGTAAGCGGGATTTTTGAGCGCCTTGTTAATGTGCGCGACCGACTCCAGGTCCTCCAATCTTGTCCATGCTGCCAATCAACTTCCGTGGACCAGCAGGAAGACGCCGCCATGATGACCTGCCGGGACTGTGATTCCGAATGGGGCCGTCGAAAATGCGGTGATTGTCACCGGGATTATGCTTTTATAATTCCACACGATTCGGCCGCGATTGCCACGCCAGAGAAGTTTGACCCCGTGCACATGTTCGGCGCGGACATGTGCGCGCCTTTGTTACCGCCCACCTCAGCTCCGTTTCTGGCCCGGATCCCTGAATGCCCGCACTGCAAAAAAATGCTCGCAGCAGATTGAGGTTTCGATCCACCGCGCCGCCAGATTATCACAGGACCCGGACCAGGCCGCTCCACCCGAAAATTCTCCCCTTCGGATTTTCGTCCTGTCCGGGCAGCCGGCAGACCAGATTGCCGAACCGAAAACGGGCACTGAAACGGGCATCAAAACGGGCACTAAAGGTGTTCGCTCTTGTTGCAAATTGTTGGTGTCCGTCACGCTTTGTTCGCTTGATTCAATCACCGGAAAGTGATAATCTCCTTACCAGTGCAGCATTTAGAGAAGTGACCGCTGCTGAATGGTTTAGGCGGGTTTCGGAACAGCTCCCCTCGCTGGGCGATTCCGACCCTCGCCTCCTGCGGCCAACAACCCCGCATCGGGGAGTTTCCCTCTTACACGTCGCGCGCTATCCATCTATCCGGCCCGGCGTTTCCTCGCGACTGGTAAGACTCGCAGCGCTCTCAGCTCGGATCCCAACATCATATTGGTCGGCGGAGTGCGCGGCTGAAATCCAGAAAATGAGCTGTTTCGCCAGAAAACAGGTAATTTGCCGCAACACCCTTGTTTATGGGCGTCGCCGCCATCAAATTCAAAAACGGAGACATGGAAGCGATGGGTAAGAACCTCGGTGGCGCGGTTTGCCTGTTTCTCGTGCCAAAAATAATCGAGGTCATACTCGCATGGGCGGCTCAGTGAGATCGCGGCAGGATGCAATTGCGAGAGCCCCGGACAGCCGGGGCTTTTTTGTTGTCGAAAGGTTGGAGGAGATTACGATTGCAGCCGCTGGTCTAAGAGTTAATCGCCAAACGAACGCGCATGAATAAACCCGCCTGCCAAGTCGTGACCTATGATTTCAATGGGCTTTTGGCCGTCCTCACGGGCACACGCGCCAAGGCTTGGAAATCTCAGAACGGGCCTGATACGAGATGCGGCGTGGACTACTATTACGCGCACAGCAACGGCAAGGAGGCCTACATCAACATCGACCAGGGACATTTCACGGTCAGTGTGGACGGCGAGACCGTCTTTTCCGGCGATCCCACGGACGACCCGAAGCTCAAGCGATTTGTCTCCGAACAATAAGTCGGCTCTTCGCGAAAGCCGAGACGGACGGCCTTATACTGGGGCATGCTGGATTACGAGCGGATCAACCGTCTTTCCGGGGTTTGTCTCGATGAAGAAATTCCCATCGCCTGGATAGACAACCACGTCATCGTTGCTCAGGACATGTCGTTGGCGGTCGGGTTGCGGGTGCAGTATCCGGACACCCTCTTTGTTTCGAGCGCGCAGGCGGATGAACTGCACAACGCTTTCAGCAGCATGCTCAACCAGTTGGCCGTGATGGGCGACACAGAAACCCGGCTCCAGTTCATCACCATCTGCCACAATCAATACGGCAAATTGCTGGATGACTACTTGTCGACGACGCCCAAAGGCAATCCCCTGCTGGCGCAGTTCAAGCAGGACATCGGCCAGCACTACCAGGAGAAAGTCGCCACCAACCAGTTGCGCCGGTACGCCTGCTACCTCTTCGTCGGCGTCGAGCCGATCGTGGAATTCTCCGAGCGCATCAAGCGGCATCGCAAATTGAGTCCCAAGGAAAACTGGTTGAGTCGCGTGACCCATTTCCTGCGCGACAGCCTTGAACTCTCGATGGCCGAGGCTGCGAACCTGACGGAGGAAGAGTGGAACACCGCCGTCAACCTGCTCTCCAAACAGGCGCAGCAGGCTCAGGCCATCCTGAAGGCCGCTGGCATCGAGTCGAGACTCCTGCCCTCCGAAGACATCGTCGAGACGCTTTACTGGTGGTACAACCCGAAGTCGTACTCACAAGGCGTGCGGCCGCCGCCTTACGCTCCGATTGAACCGAAGCCGGCCACATCCTATTTCGTCCATGGCCAGATGGAAGTGAACCCGCGGCAGGGTTGGATTCAAATGGACGGCCTTTACCGGCGGATTTTGTTTCTTCACGAGCCGCCCACACAGTTGCAGTTTGGCATGTTGCTGCCGCAGATGCTGGCGCCGGGTTTTGTCTCTGGCGCATTCAGCGTGGAGGCGCGCAGCAGCGACATTGGCAGGCGGCTGCGCCGGCTCAAAAATCGGCGCCTTCAGGTGCTGGGCCGCGTGGAGAAACAACCCGAGCTGCGCCGAACGTTGGAAGAGATTGAAGCGGAAATTGACGAACTAGCCACGGGCAAGGACCGCCCTTGGACCGCCGCACACTCAATTCATCTCTGGGCCGCCGACCTGGATGCGCTCAATAATCTGGTGCTGGAACAGCGCCAATTCGGGCAGCAGAACGAGGGCATGACCTGGATCCACGAGACCACGCCGATTGCCCCGTATTTTCTCAAGACCACCCCGGGATACTTGAGCGACAAGGATCGCTACCGCGATCACGCCTATTCTTCGAGCCAGGTTGGCGACCTTGCTGCCCGCACTGTATTTGCCCGACGGAACCGAAGCCCCACCTTCGTGCCTATTCCATACGAGACATGGCACAATGTACAATTTTGCGCCCCATGACTTCACTAATCTGAACAACTTCAATATGATGATCGCGGGGTCATCGGGTTCGGGCAAATCCGTAGCGACCAACCTGATTCTTTTGCAGAAAATGGCTGGTGGCGCGCGCTGCGTCGGCATCGACATTGGCGGCTCTTACTACAAGCTCTGCCACGTCCTGGGCGGCAATTATCTCACGATGGATTTGGACAACGACCGCAACCGGATGAACTTCCTCTATGCGCCGCCCGGCAGCATTCCCGGCGAAGAGGAGATCATTCAAAACGCGCTGCTCGTCGAGCGCATGGTGATCGAAAACGACCAGGACCAACTCCCCAAGGAAGACCGGATGCTGCTCACCGAGTGCATCCGCCAGGCGTATCAGGCCAAGGTGGCGCGCGGCGAGGAAGTCATATTGAGCGATGTACAAAAGATTCTCGCCAACCAGAGTTCACCCAACGCCAAGTCGCTGGGCAACCGGCTGCGCATTTGGTGCAAAGGCGGCAGCTATGGAAATCTCTTTGACGGAACCAGCATGGTGACGGCGAGGAATCCCTTCACCGTGTTCGACTTCACCCGGCGCAAAGACGACCGCGACGTCGGTCCCGTGACGATGATGGTCGCGATCCGCTTCGCCCAGACCATGACGCGCGAGTTTGCCGCCCAGGACAAAATCTTCTTCATCGACGAAGGCTGGAACCTGATGTCCTCACCCATCTGCGCGAAATTCCTTGAAGAGGCCGCGCGCACGTACCGCAAATACGGCATCGCCCTCATGTTCATCTCGCAAGGCATTACGGAATGGGGCAGCTTGAAAAACAGCGAGGCCATTCGCGATTCGATCAGCACGTTTTTCCTGTTCAAGTTATCCACCAACGTGGCTGAGGAAACCGTCCGTTACATTCAAGGGCACGAAGGCGATCTGCTGGCGATGCGCCTCGTGACCGAACCCGGACAGTTCTCCCAATGCTACATGATCCAGCGGCGCACGCAGGGGACGCGGCGCTTGATTCTTGAACTGACAATGCCGCCCCTGCTTTATGCGACCACCACTACGCGGCCGGCTGACAAACTCGAGTTCGAAAAGCTAGTGGGCTCGGGCCTGACGCTCACCGATGCACTCATCGAATTCGCCAAGCGTTACCCCAAAGGAGTCAAAGCTTGAACCGGATCGCGAACCGATAATCACGCTGCCGCCAAATGCACTGCCGGATCATCCCCTACAATCGCAAGATCAATGCGCCAATCCGCTTTCTCTATTACCTGGAGGTGTTCGACCTGTTCGTGATCATGGTCATCGGTTTTCTCGGTCCGCTGGGCATCTCCAGTTTCATGCCTGTCAACATCCCGATTTGGCACATCGCCCTGTGGCTCGTGGCGCTGACGATGACACTCATTCTGATCAAAATCGGCCGCGCCCCCGGCTTCATCCAGCATTGGCTGACGCAAGTATTCCGGCCGCGGTCCTACCACCCCGGTAAACGCCGGCAGTCCCATTTCCTGATCATCGAGGCGGTCTATCGCGGCGAAGTCGAATCGGCCAAAAATCCGGAGCAACCATTCTCGCCCGAAGAGTTGGAGCAAATCCGGGCCAACGTGTGCCGTCTCCGCCAGAACCGGAGGGAAGCCGATCTGCTGTCGTCGAACCTCCAGTTCTGAACCAAACACAATTCGGTGCATGATGGCGCGTCCAACTGCAACGGCAGCAACCCCGCTTTGGCAAGCCGCGCCAAAGCGGATGACCAACTGACTCTCTTCGTCGCGGAACCGGCGCCGTTTCCCGAAAGGCAATATCGTCAACTGACCGACGGCGGTCCGCCCTTTCAAGAGTTCACAGGGTCGCTGGCCGGCAAACGCGCGACCCAGCAAAAGGAATGCTGGTTTCCGTTCCATTGCCCGGCGGACTGGAATCGTGTGCTGGTGGTCGCCCACCATCCTTCCTTCCATGAAATGCGCAAAATGGAGAAGCACCCCGGCGAGTTTGTCGGAGTGATGACCGGCGAAGCCTACACACTGCTGACCGCGCACGTCCTGCAGAAGCTCGGGCTGAACTGGCGTCGTTGCATGCACGCCAATCTGGTGCCGTGGTATGTCCCGCCCAAGACCCGCGTTAATCTCGGGCAGGAGCGGTACGGGTTCCAGTTCATCGAGCGCTTGATTCAGGACCACAAGCCCCAGCTCATCATCAGTTTTGGCGCCAACGTGGTGACGCATCTGGCCGGACATCTCGATGGCGCTACCGTCACGGAGTTGCAGGGCCAGCTTATCCCGCTCGATCAGTATCAGAGCTATCTCATCTGCGCCACGCAGCCAGTCAGTCTGCTGGGCAACCCGGAGTGGATCAAATCCTGGGAACGGACGCTGCGCGGTGCCCTCAAGAACTGGTTCAACCAAACCAACGACACCAAGCCCGATCCACCGAGCCACTGCCTCGACAGCCTGGACGAACTTCAAAAGCATCTGCAGGAAATCCAGGATGATCGCGAGGAAGTGTTCTCGCTGGATACCGAATTCGTCGGGCACGACATCACCGATTATCAGATTCTCGACATCATCCTGGCCACCCGCAGCCGGACGCTCAACATTCGCGTCCGTGAAGGCCGGCACGAGCCGGTGCTGCGCAATCCGTACGATCTGCCGGATGACAAGGGCACGGTTTACATTTTTCCAAGCGAGGAAGCGTTCAAACAATGGACGCCGCCTGGCCACACTTTCCGCGCTTACATCGATGACGTGCGTTGGGTTTTCCAAGGGAGCCAAAAAGAGCTGGCCGAGATTCTGAAACAATACCTGCGCCGGCCGGAGATCAAGATTGTCGGGCACGCTTTGAAGGTGGACGTGCTGCAGATGCTCCTGTTCGGCGTGGACCTGCGCGACCGTATGCACATTTGCACCTACGATCTGGCGAAGGTGCTCGACGAAGGCCAGCCGCAGGGGTTGGACGATCTCATCAAAGTTTACCTCGGCAAAGAAGACCATAAAGCCGAAGTGGCCCGCTACCGGGAAACGCGCGGGATCACAGAAGGCAGTTACGGGCTCGTGCCGCCGGAGATTCGGCTGCCGTACGGTTGCAAAGACGGTCGCCGCACGTTCGAACTCGTCCCGGTGATGCTGGAGGACATGAAACAACAGGACGAAGACCTCAAGCGCCGCGAGCCGGAAACCTACACCAAGGGCTGGACCCTGGAACACGCTTACTTCGAGGTGAAACGCAAACAGATGGGGGCGCTGATCGAGATGGAACTGGTGGGACATCCGTTCAGTCTCAAACGGCTCTCCGAAAACATTGAGTGGTACGACAGCCGGCTCGAAATACTGCTGGCCGATACCGTGGCGTACATCAAGACCCGCGTCACCACGTCGGAAGTGAACCCGGCCTCGGCTGCGCAACTGCGTCAAATCCTGTTCAACCAACCGCCCCAGGGCATCGGCTTGTATCCGATGTTCACCACCGAGAAGCCAGCCCGTGAATGGATGCGGGCCGTCCGTGAAATACTTTTCAGGGCAACGGCCGAGCCGCTGCTCAAGTCGAGCGTCAAATTGGAGCGCGCGGACCAGACGAAAGTGCAATCCCTGCTGGATTGGATCCACCAACAACACGGCAGCGCGGTGTTCGACCTCAACGATGCCGCGACCAGAAAGCGGCTCGGCAGTGGTGAGTGCCCGTTTCCTTTGCAGATTCCCGAGCGCGATTACCCGGTCCTTACCGCCTCCACAAACCAGGAGACGCTGGAGATGCTGGCAACTGCCGATCCTCTGTGCGAAAAACTGAACGACTGCCGTTCGATCGCCACGCTGGCCAACAATTACTGCCGCAAGGACGGTTCCTGGGGCACGAGTCGCGTCAAAGAATTCCTCGAAGCCCTGGAAGCTGAAGGTGACGCCGACCGCGACCAGCTTGAGTTGTTCGGCGCGGGCGAGGTGGATCGGAAGAAGGCGCAGGACGCCAAAGTCGTGGGCAAACGCCAGAAGGCGATTTCCATGGCGGTCAACCGGGAGAAGTCCATTCTGTTCACCACCTATTGGGGATCACTGGAAACGCATCGGCTCAGAACTTCGCCCAACGTGAGCGCCATCCCGAAAGGCGAGGAGGAATATGTCTCAAAAATAATCGGCGAAGCTCCGCCGCATTCGATTCGCGGGCTCGAAATGGCACCGCGCGGCTGGTTCATGGTGGAGTTGGACTACGCTGCGGCGGAGGTGCAGCGCTTGGCGCAGGTTTCCGGCGATCCGAACATGACCGAGATCATGAACGATCCGCAGCGCGACCCGCATGCGTCGCTGGCCCGCGCCAAGGACCCGGAACATCTGGGCCAATTGAGTGATGCCGAAATCAAGAAGCACCACAAGACCGCCCGCGACGAAGCCAAACCGTTCACCTTCGGCATCCCCTATCAACGCGGAAATGAAGCGATGGCGCGCAGCCTGAATCGCGAGGCCGTCCGTGCCAAACAACCCGTCATTCACACGGCGGAAAACGTGTCGCACATCAAGGACGCCTACCGGGAGCTTTACCGTGTTGCCTGGGACTATCTGGAAGCGCAGATGAACCGGGTGATAGCCCAGGAGGTCGGGTCCACCGGCCGCACCTATTTCACCCACAAGGGCGTCTATGGCTACCAGGTGAGTCCCGCTGGATTTCGCCGCCGCTATCTCGACCCCGCACTGGTGCGCGCCATCCTCAGCCAGGAAAACCGCTGGGACAGCGAACTCTTGCGTGGCTTGAAGGACATGCGCCGTGAAGCTTCCAACTGGCAGATTCAACACGGCGTGGCTATTTACATCATGGAGGCCTGCGCCAACTGGGTCGAGTTCCGCCAGCGCAATCCCAACGTGCCGATTCTCTTGATTGACATCCTGCATGATTCCCTGCGCTACCTCGTGCACTGGTCGGTCGTGGGTCTTGCGCAGGAGTTGCTGCCGCGCATCATGCTGGAGATTCCCTCCAACCAACGGCCCAGATTGCGCGTCGAAATGAAGTTTACCTGCGAGTGGAACGGACCGGAGGTGAATGAATTCGTTCCGCATCCCGATCAGCCGGACATCGAAATCCCGGGGCTCAAACACTTGGGGCTGGATGGCTGGAACAAAGTGAAACCGTGATCAGCCCATCGAAAGATCCGGCGACGTTGAGTCGCGCACTGGTAGTGGCGACTCTGCTTGCCAGAGTGGGAAACGCTCGCCATTGCGGAGGATCTCAACCTGGTTCGGAGCGATCTCGACCCAGAACAATTCATTGCGCGCTTCCATGACATCAGGCAGGTCCAGCAATCGGACCGCTTCGGGAGGAACAGGAACCCGCGTCATTCGCCAAGTGTCATGCACCTGGTGAAGCCCCAAGACGTCCCCATCACTCATACGGCCCCAGAGGGCATAAACTCCGGGAGCCGATTGAATGTGTTGCTCGGCAGCCGAACGGACGGCGAGCCGATCAAAAGACATTTTCATCCGCCCCAAACGCGGCGGAAGCAAATCGCCGGCAGCCACGGCCTGCGATGGCAAGCCCGGCACGTGCCCCGGAAACGTGTCGACCTCAAGCATAACTGTTCGCAAAACGCATGATCGTCTAAATCCATTGTAACGCTTTGAAAGGCGTCTCCTGGCCTCCGCTTCACCTATAATGTTATGGGCCGATGACGGATTGATTGATTTCGCGTCTGAACCGCGAAGCGAATGCCAAAATGGATCAGGTCGAGAAACTACTGGAACTCTACAAACAGACTCAAACGCCCTCCGAGCGCGGCGTCCTGCTGGAAACCGTGCGCATCAGCAGCCCAGATGGTTTCTCGCGTCTAGAGAAAAGGATTCTGAGGGAACGAGTCCGCGGGATGACGATGGAGCAGCTTGTGCAAGTGATCGCCTCCCATCGCGATCTCTCACTCGAACAAGCCGAAGAACTGTTGCGCGACACAATTTTCCAGAACCTGCTTGATCGATCCAAACTCAGCCCCGTTGCTCCCTCATTGGTGGACCGGCAAATCACCTTCGCCTCTCGTAGCAACCCAAGCCGCACCGCAGTCGGCAGAACCCAGCAGCAACGGCGGCCGTGGAGTCCAAGTAGTCATTTTGAAAGATCCCAACCAAAGTGAGGAGGTTCCGGCCGCTGTTGGAGAGATTTCGGAGACCAACCAAGACCGCACCTCGTCTGCGCCGCCGAAGTCAGTTACGCCCTTGCCGCAGCTGACGCCGCGTGGAATTGGAGGGTGATGCCAATCTCCCACGGCCGGCACCCCAACAAGGAAACGAATGAAGTTGAAGATGCCAGCCTGCCTTGGGGCGGCTGCGGAACTGGAACGTTTTTTCGGTCCCGACGGTCCAATCGTGACGCGGTTTGGCGGGCGTGCTCGCTGGAGCCAGACGGAAATGGCTTTGACGTTCAACAAAGCCATCCACGAGCAAAAATCCATGCTCATCGAGGCACCGACCGGAACGGGCAAGACACTGGCCTATCTCATCCCGATCGCGCTGTATCTGCGAAGCACGCCCAAGCAGCGTTTTGTGATCGCCGTTGCCTCTAAACACCTGCAAGCCCAGATCGAGCGTGACATGGCGCGCTTCGCCGGGGAGTTCCCCGAGTTGAAGGAAAGCGCCATCCTCAAAGGCGCCAACAATTATCTGTGCCTGAACCGGCTCAAACGAGCCGCTCTCCGATCTCAGCACAGGGGCGAAGCCGACTTGCACCAGTTGTTGGACAACTTCGACCGCCTGGAAAAGCTGGCCCACGGATGGCGCGAGGAATTGCCGATCAAAATCTCGGACTCCGCCTGGGCTCAGATCAATGGGGAAGGAAACTGCTGCAAATCTTCACACGGCTGTTACCGCCGACAGGCTCGCAAGCTGGCCGAGCAAGCCCGGATCGTGGTGGTGAACACGGATTTGCTCGGCTATAACCTGAAGCACACCGGCAAACCGGTGCCCGGCGAGACCGAACAACCCAAGCCCATTCTTGTTCTCGACGAGGCACACATCCTATTGAGCCGGATGACGGAAGTGGAGAGCGCCGACGTTTCAATGCGGGCGCTTGAGGGCGCGGTGAACATGCTGGGACGCGACACTTTTGATCGAACGCACCTGCGAACTCGCCTGGATCTCGTATCCCAACGATTGCAACGCATCCGGCGCTCGCTTGCTGAGGGGCCGGAAGGACAACAAATCGTCAAGCCTGACGATCCGTGCGGCCTTGCCTGCACGGAAGTGGCATCCGCCATCCGGGAAATCAAGGCAATGGCGGCGTTTCTGCGCAAAGAAGCGCCCACCGACGAAGCCGCTCAAGACTACCGGGAAGTTGAAAGCCGTCTGGGTTTTTCCGAAAACGCGCTTCGCTCATACTTGGGACATCAGCTCCCCAACTACGTCATGCTCCTGACCCGGACACCCGGAATCCATGGCCAAACCGCGATCAACCTCGAGCTCAAACCATTCGATCTGCACGACGTCCTGACCGGCCTGTGGAGCCATTTCCAGCAAACCACACTCATTTCGGCGACCCTGATCGGCACTTCCATTCCGGAAACGAAGAAGACTTTCAGCGCTCCCGACTGGCACACGGCAAATTTTCCGTCGCCCTTCGATTACCGCAAGCAGATGCGCGTGTTCCTGCCGCCGCGCGACAGAGGCATCAGCGACCCGCCGGCGATAAGCGCAGAGATCGAACGGATTGCAAACCTCACTGACGGTCGCGTCATGGCGCTTTTCACCAATTACAAGCAACTGCAGGAAACGGAATTGTTGCTGAAAGATTGGTGCCGGCGCGAAGGCTACCAGCTGCTCGCGCAGGAGCGAAACACCAGTCCCGAGGCACTCGTGGAGAAATTCAATCGTGATCCGCGGTCCATCATATTGGGCAATCACGCGATGGGCACCGGAGTGGATATTCGCATCCGCGCGCTGATCATCACCAAGATTCCCTTCGACCAGCAAACGCCCTACCGCGAGGCGCGCCAGGAATATCTGAAAAGCAAAAAGCTCAACCCGTTCCGGGACGACACGCTCCCGGAAACGATCCGCCGCTGGAAACAATGGTGGGGGCGGCTCATCCGGGAAGAGAACCAGAAAGGTATTCTCGTCCTGCTGGACCCGAAACTTCTCACCGCCAGCTACGCCAGCTATTTCATTCGCAGTCTGCCCGGCGGCATCAAGGCGACTCATCTCGACGATCCCGACCATCCGTTGCCGACTCGCGAGCAATATTCGCAGTGGACAAGCGAAATCCAGGTCAGCACGCACAAAACGGAGCTGGCGATTGGAATAAATGTTGCTTAAAAACAGCGGAAAAATGGCCGATAATTTAAGCGTGAATGAGTGACACTGGGATTTGAATATGAGGGCGGTTCTTCAATCTGGTTCGTGCTGGCTGGTGGTGGTGAATGATCAATGCACCGTGCTGCGCGTCGCCCCGAACACCGACGCGTGCTTGTTTCCGGGCGAAGTTGATGAACAACCTCTCGATTGCGTTCAGGAATGGCTCGCTCCCGTGTGGACGCCGACCATGCTCAAGTGTTCTCGATGCTTGAAGCAGGTTGCCGAGAGGCTGCAACCAGATAATTGTTGCAGTGTTCGCGAGACATTTCGAAGCCTCAAGGAGCCACCGCCTCCGCAATCCTTCTGGATCGCCGCGGTCAACGGGCACCCCGATGTTCTGCAGGTCGTTGAGAATGGTGTCCGATTACCAGGTCGCCACGGAACTCATCCGCTGGAGCAAGTGAGGGTGTGGATCATGCCGGTGTGGAGTCCTGAGATGGCCTACTGCGCCAGCTGCGCCCAAGCCAAGCCCAAGCAGGACATGGTTTTCCTCTTCACTGGCTCGCCCAAAGGCGTCTGCAAGGGATGCAGCGAAGATTTCGACTTCGGAACCGCGCGCTGAATCTGTCCGATCCGAACGCTCCCCGGACGCGATGGCATATCGGGATTTCAAACCTGACGTAACGCTCTTCCCGCTCGCGCCAGTCACCGCCCTAGAATGGGGTATGGGGAAGCAAGAATCTCCGCCAAACCCATTTTGCATGAGAGGGCGGAAGGCCGATTGGAGCATGGAAGATTACCTTGGTCGCAAGCAGGGACTCATCGTGGCCGGATGCGACGAGGTTGGCCGCGGCGCCTTCGCCTTTAACCTTGTCGTCGCGGCGTGCGCCTACGATTCCGCAGCAGAACCATCCTGCGACATTCGCGACAGCAAGGCCCTGACAGCGGCGGAACGCGAGCAGTTGGTGGACTTGCTAACCCGGGAGTTTGTCGCCAAAGGCTTGCTGCACGTCGCGTACGCGGAAGCATCGGCATCCGAGGTGGAGACAAGCAACTTGAACGCATTGAACCTGCGACTGTTCAAGGAAGCGCTCCAAAAGCTTCCCCACTTTGACCGGGTCATCATTGACGGAACGATCGCCGACGACACCTTTCCCGGACTATGCGCACCACGCGCCGATGAGACCAGCATCACGGTCGCCACCGCTTCGATTTTCGCCAAGGTGCGGCGCGACCGGCAAATGCGGGAGCTGCACACACAGTATCCGCAGTATGGATTCGATCAGCACGTCGGCTACGGCACCAAGTTACATGTCGAGGCCATCCGCAAATTCGGACCCATCGCCGGCGTGCATCGCAAAAACTTCCTGCGCAATCTTAACTGACTTCATCATGGCTGGCTCACCACCTCCATATTCCTCGCTCCTGAACCATCACGTTCGAGCCACGAGTAACGCGAAGCTCACCACCTTCGGACACGAAATAGGTCGTGTCACCGTTCTTGAATGTGTAGCCCATGAAACGAGATGGCGTGACGCCATCCGCGCTAGTGGTGTGAGCGGTCTTGCCGGTCAGGGTGATTGACTTCCCACTCTTTTTGGAAACTCCGACGTACTTAACGTCGTCGCATGTAACGTGTCCCTCTGGGCAACGAGGCTCAACAGTGACCCGGCACTGGCGGACGGGAAAAGTCCTTCCTCAACGTGCCGGCTTGCGAAATCGTTGTTGCCACAATCAGCGCAACGGCAGATAAAGCGGCTCTCATAGCGCCTGGTCGTGTTGAGGCAAGATTTTCCGGAGGGGACGGGTGTCGGCCCCCGGGGGGGGGCCCAAAGGGCGCTATTTTTCTTCGCAGCATTGATTTTCGCCCAACGGGCCTTGGCGGCCGCGGAGATTCTGGCGCGACCGGCTGCGCTCATGCGGCGCCTTTTCTTCCGAGGGGCTTGAGGTTTTTCAGCCGTTGCGGCAGCGCCGAAGATTCGCTGGAGCTCCTTCTCCAGCGACTCGATCTGATCTTTGATCGCCGCAGCACGCCTGAGTTGTTGAGCGGATAGGTTGGCGAGCGAGGTATTCATCGCGGACAGTTAGGGTGGGAGGCGGAAGGAAGTCAAGGTTCCGCCGGTCGCTCAAGGAATCCACTCGCCTGAGGAACGATCAAACTGTTGTGAGGAAGAGAGATTTCGAGCGCTGGCCGCATTCGTCTCCGCACTGATCGCGTACACAACCATTCCGGCCAGATTCGTGTTCGGCTGCAAAGAGGCAGGGTGGCACCTTGCGACCAGATAGGACCGGGAGGGCGTCAAAGCGCGCGGCCTCATCGTCCGGGAATGCTGCCTGTGGGTGATCGGCGCGCCAGGTTGCTTTCGCGGAGTCAATCCGAGCCAGATCCAGGACCACTTTCTCGCGCAACTGCCGTCCACGAGAACCGCCCAGTCCCCACAATCCAAGCCCCATGATCAGCAGCAGCAGCGCCATCACCGCCACTACCTCAATCAGCGAAAAACCCCGCATGCGTGACGTCGGTTTCATGTTACGGTGCGTGTGAAGGCGGTACTCCAATGCCGTTGATCGAATAGCTGACCCCCGGCGGTTGATAATCCGCCAGGGAGGAAAAGCTGCGGTTCACTTCCAGATATTTGCGGATCGCGTTGAACCGCCCGGATTCATCAGTCGGAAATGCCGCGCCGTTGTGATCCAGAACCCAAAAACCTTTGGCGGCGTTGATGGCTTCCAGGTCAACCGAAATGCGCGTCTGCAAAGCCCGGTCCCGAGAATTGCCGGTCGTTACCAGAACCATCCCCACAAGAATGCTGATGATGGCCAGCGCTCCCACCAACTCAACCAGGGTAAAACCTGCGCGGGATTTCATGATTTCGAGAATTTCAGATACACTCCGCGAATTGAGTTACCCGAGTCCCGGACCACAACCAGATCCGCGTTGAAGGCGCTCAGCATTTCCTGACTGACGTTTCCCTTGACCACACCGAACCCGCGAGCGGAAAGCATCGTGTTCAATTGGCTCACGGCGCCAACGACACGCGACAGGTTCACGTCCGCAGGAGCGGAGAGCCGGTAGCTGGCGGTTTGCAGGGACATGAATTCAGGGTCCGACGCACTCTGCGACACCAACACACCGCTGGCTGCCACCGTCTGGAATGGCTCCAAACCAGTCCCACCGGAGGTTAACTGCTCAACCCCGTTGGCGAACTCTTTCTCCAAAGCGCGGGCTGACGCAGCCAGGGCTGAGGAGCGGAGGTCGCCCAAACGAATCGTTATCACGCCGGCGAGGATGAAGATCACCGCCACGACGGAAACAACTTCGATCAGGGTGAAACCCTTACTTGGCCTCACTCGCCTACACAAAAAGCCCATACAACCCATTTTAATTCGCAGAGGCTCCAACGCGCGCCGAATACCCGGAGAAAAACATCTTCGCATCATCAATGTCACCGGATGGTGATGGAAGCCGGTGAACTAGAATGGTACATGAGAGCACTTTGCCTTTGGGCAACGGCGATCCTCGCTGCCCTTCCGTGCGGTGGGGCCGCCTCGGTTCGTATCCGCGTCGATAACCAGACGTACGACACGGTTTACTTGAGCCGCATTGGCGATCCCAGCACGTCGGTCCTGGTTCCCAAACGCATGATCGGCCAGTTCGAAGTGCCTCTGGTCGGACAGGGCAGCCCCGCATTGGAGACACTGCTGGTTGGCTTTCCCGGAAACGTCACCGTACCGGAAGCCGAGTTTCGAGGGTTCAACGGACAATACGCTCACGCGGCCAGTCTGGTGATCGCCTCGCCCCAGAACATTTCAATTGCGTACGAACAAAGCGGCGCTGGTAATATGGGCGTTGCGAACCCGTCGGCCAGAACCAATCCCTGGCCAGCGGGCTATCATGGCGGCGCATTTCCTGGCGGCTACGATGTCGGTCACGCAAACCACATTCGTTCCTTCTCGAATCGTCCGCCGGAGAACACGTTCGCAACTTCCGCCAGGAGCATCGAGCCGCCGCAAAAGCGGATGATCCTTTCTGAGAAAGGTGGAGCCAAAGTCAAAGTCGTTCCGGCGGACTCGCGTTACAAGCTGATCGAAGCGCCTGTTCCCATCCGAAGCCAGGCAAGGGATATTCCGAAGGCTGCGGCACCTGCCAGCGTCATTCAACCGCCCGCGCAGGACAAAAAGCCAGGACGGCGCTCCTTGATAACCTGGATCGTTGTGTGCATCGCTCTCGTCGGTTCTGTCGCCTGGAAGCGCCTGAGTTCCAGGTAAGCCGCAGCGTCAAACGCATGATCACGAGCGACACAATCCTGCGGCTGGCGTGCCTCATCCCGGAGCACAATTTGAAGGAGATCCAGAGCTTGCCCGATTTCAACACCTGGGGCGTGGACTCACAGCCCGGCCGGCTTCCGTCAATTCTATATGTCGGCGAGGGCAGCCGGGATTTCGGCCCGCCCTGCTGGCCGTTCATGGCGGCCCACGAAGGGTTGCATTCGATTGCCACTCACTTTCTCGAAGCCGACGATTATCGGTTCATCCTCTACAACATTTGTGAGGACTGGCGCATCAATCTCTGTCTGCGCGGCATCTTTCACGACAAAATCGAGAAGAGCTTCAAGGAAGCCCGGCAGGTGATCTTGCGGAGGTGGGAAAAGAACCCTTTGAGGTTGACCTCGCCCGTCAGCCAGGCGCTGCAACATCTCTGCTATTTGAACCATCTGTCGGAGCGGAAACCAAACGCGTCGGTCCCGCCCGGCTATCTGCAGGAGCTGCTTTGGATTCGCGACCAGTTTGGCAGCGCGGAGAATTGGCCTTTGGTCCCGGCCAATCCGGACCGGCTCGCGCGCGACCAGGAGAATGCGCGGATCAGCGGGAGGCTGATGAAATTGATCCTTCAACATCAGATGTCACCTCATATCAACCCCGCGGAAATCCGCGAACTGATGATTCGCATGGGCTATGACCTGAGCTTTCGTCTCGATCTGGCTGCTCCGCAAGTCCTGGACGAACAACCAACAATCCAATGCGCTACAAATCACCTGGAAGAATAAAAAAATGGGCGTGGCGAATCCTGATGGCGATAAGCGCCGTCCTCGCTGCATTGATCCTGTTCATTTGGCTGTGGCCCGCCCCGACAACGCTAACCAGCCAACAGCTCAAGTCGGCATACAGCAAGGCCGCGCAAAGGCTCTATCGCCACGAAATCCTGAGTCTTTACCACCCGCCTGAAGAGGCGTTTACCCCGCATGGACTGCAACTGCTACATGAGATTCAAAGTCTCTATTCACCTGTCTTCGTGCCGTACCTCGTCATGGGATCCTTGCCGGTTCAGCCAGACGTGCTCTATAATCCCTGGTTCGACCTGTTCATCCTGGTTGAGGATTCCGAGGGCCAAATCAACAGCGTCGTGCTGGCGTCGTCCCGGGGCTCCGACCAGGGTGCTCAACTCACGGTGAGGGAGAATTTCTGGCAGGAAGTCTACCGGCGCTATCAGGTTGCGCAGATGGCTTCCTTTTCCAGCCCCAAGCCCTTTGAAGAAACAGACCGGATCATCCTTGAGTTGCGAAATTTGACCAACCGCTTTGGATGGCCTCCACGGATGCAATTGTCCGATGCCCGCGTCCCGTTTGATCTCTACCTCCAACGACCCACCCAGGCGATTTACTGCACTCCCACCGAACCGGGTACTTACGTCGTGTTCAACTATCATGACCATCGGCTGCACACCAACGTGGTGGCCCTCCCGCCTTATGGCGTCAGGGACGTGGAGAAGCTGGTTGAGGAATCTTTGCAAGGGAGTACGCGCCGAACCGCACGCGCACTAAACTGAAATTATGAGTGCTGATATCGAACAGCGCCTCCGAACGGAACTGCAAAGACTGCTCGACGAAAATCCTGACCTCGAGCCGACCCAATTTATTTTTGGCAATCAGATCGTCACCGTGGCGGTGTCCGACGGGATTCCTCAGCTCGCCAAAAGCAATCTCTGTGGCGTAGCCCTATATGGATGTCCACGTGTCACCGATCTGCATGGAGCGCCCGCTTACCACATTTACAACCTCATGCAAACTTTGCAGTGCCTCGACGAAGAGCGTCTTCAGCAAGGAGCAGCCCACATACTAACCCTAATACCAGTCGAGGAATCGCACGGAGCGCGATTAGAGAGTCCGCAATTACCGTCGTCACCGGAGATCCTGAACTCGACGTTGGATGACGTGGCCGGCTTGCGCACCGAGCCGGGGAGTTACGGAATGTTCCGCCATCTCGAAACGCTTCAGCAAAAATATCAGCAACTGTTGGCACAATATCCCGAGCTGGACACGCTCGACCTGCAAACGGCGAAGGGAGCGGTAGAAATCCGGGTCACCGACCAGCGACTTTTCATCAGCCCGTCACAGTCTCAAGGCCAGCCCTACATGCAGGTGCATACGACGCCACAGGTTCGAATGTATCTCCTGCACCGAACCGTCCAGGGATTGGAAACCGCCCTTTACGGACAAGCCCGGCCCATCGAGGTCGCCCGGTCCATCCACCGTAACAAAGCCGAGGCGAACCTTATTCGCCATCTCCAACAGGTCCAATGCGGCGAGGTGGTCGTGCCGATCCGCCGTTCGCGAAAAAATCTCTACATCTCCGGCAAGACCCGCGAGATCACGTATCTGCCGTTGCGCATCCGAATCACTGAACAGGGATTATGCACTGACGAGCAGGTTCAGAACGAGCCGAGTGGTTACGCGCGCATGCAGTACGGAGCTTTGCCTGCCGATCTCAAGCAACTCCTGAATGCCTTCTTCGCTTATCTCAGTTCCCGGATGTCCAATGGAAGCTGCAAACATTGAAATCAATTATGAAGGAACGCCGATGCAGGTGTTCCACCAGATTCGCGTCGGCCGCTTCCGCCTCTACAATGTCGCCGCGCGCGACGCCGTCGGGCTGGTGACAGAAGCGTGGAAACGGGGTCGCTGGGCAAGACCTTCCTCGTCCGGCCGCTGACAAACCAACTCATCGGCGAAGAGGTGATTGACGGCAGCGGGCGCGTGATTGCCGTCTTCGGTTTGGCCGTCACCAACGCGTTTCGCCCCGACCCAAAGGTGCAGGAGGATTATCGGGAGAAGTTGCGAGCGGTGCTGAACGAATTATGAAAACTCTGATCTGCCTCGCTGTGCTTTTGGCTGCGCCCATCGTGCGGGCCGAGCCCGTCAAACTGTGGGACGGGAAGAAACGCAGCATGGATCTGGTCGCGATCGGCCACAAGCGAGTAACGGTGTACCTGGCGGACGGACGCACCACGGTTGTAGGCATCCCGATCCTGGTGGAGAAACCCAAGACAGCGACACCCGTTGGCAAGCCCGCACCTGCAAACCACAACCATGATCACCATGCTCCCCAGAAACCTTGAGGTGGATCAGGCCGCAGACCAGGCCCGCGGCATCCTCAATCTGGTCATCACGTCGGACGTCAACGACTACTACATCGCCCTGGGCCGCAAACCGTTTATCCGCCGCCAGGGCTTTTTCACCGAAGTGACTGGAGCGCCCGTGATCGACCAGGACAAAATGGACGTGGTCCTCCAGTTCCTGCTCAATTCACGCTTTGAAGAAGCCAGGAACTGTATTGCCAACAAGGAGTCATATCATTTCTCCGGCACCCTCTCCTCGGCGCTCGACCAGATCCAAAGAGAATGCCGCTACCGCGCCATCCTGGTCAGCACCTTGAGCGGGCCGTAGTTGACCGTCCGGGTGCTTGATCGAAACCTGCTTGACCTGGACAAGCTTGGTCTCCAGCAAAAACACTACGACAAACTCGTCCAGACGCTGCAACAAACCAAGGGACTGATCCTGATCACCGGCCCCACCGGCGCCGGCAAGTCCACCACTTTGGCTGCCGTCATCCAGCATCTGATCGACGCGAACCCCTACCACGTGGTGACGCTTGAGGATCCGGTCGAGTTTCTGTTTGCTCCCCGTTTGCACAAGCAGCAGTCCGCCTACTCGATGGTGACTCAGCGCAGCGTTGGGGTCGACTGCGCCAGTTATTCCAAAGGGCTGATGGATGCGCTGCGCATGAAACCGGAGGTCATTGCCATTGGCGAAATCCGCGATGCGGAAACCATGCGCACGGTCATCACCGCCGCCGAAACCGGCCATTTGATCATCGGCACCATGCACGCGTCCTCCGCGTACCAGGCCATTGATCGCATTCTGGCCCAGGCCGGAACCGATTCTCGTTTGGTGGCGCAGATGCTTGCCAACAACCTTCTGTGTATCGTCGCGCAAAACCTGATCCCAGCCAGGAACGCAACGGAGCAGGACCCACGGCGGGTCCTGGGTTACGAAGTGCTATTCCGAACCAAGGACCTCGCGCAACTGCTCTATCATCTCAACAACCAAAGTGTGCCGCCCGTGAGAATTCGGGAGCTGATCAGCGCCGGAGGAGGCATCGATTGGAACAGCTGCCTGGATGAGCTCGCACGGAAAGGAGAAATCCATGAGGAAGTCGCTGCTGCCTTGAAGGCCCTGGAATGAAAGGAGGCGACCACAACGCTGTCGGACCAAGCGAGGCCAACTCCGAAAATGGCTGTTGGAGCGTTACGTTTAAGGATTACGCAAGATGAACACACCATCGCGCAAACAATTCATGGAATTGATTGCCTGCTTCAATCTGGCGACCGAGGCCACCAAAGAAACATTGGCGTCCGAGTACGACCACAGGACACAACAGGACGCGGCGGCGCAACGCCCCATCACACCGATGCTGTTGTTCTGCATGGAACTGGCCGGAACGCCGGCACGCGCCGAAGCCATCTTCTATCACGTTCTCAAAACCAGCCGAATCTCCTATTGGCCCCTGCCGGAACTCGCGCCGCACCTGCGCGCCAACCAGGAAATCAAGGCGATCTGCTTCAAGCATTTCCTCGTGCCGATCAAAGCCAGCGAAACCTTGCTCGTGCTTTGCGGTTGCAACCAGTATGACGGAGAAGGCCCAACCGCCATCTGGCAGAAGCTCGCCAGTCGTAAGCCTCCCTTTCCAATCGTCGTCCTGAGTGAGCCGGAACGCATCCGAAAAGCCCTCCTGCAATTCGCCTAGCGATGAACGCCGCCGACATTCCAAATCAGACTCTGGCCGACGTGTATCAAGCCATCGCCGAGCGGCGCGGCGCGAGCCCTGCCACCCTGGATAAACAGAGTGTCAACGAGGCCGAGTTTATGGCCGCGCTGGCCTATGTGCTGGGCGTTCCAATCATCGAAACCGAAGACCTGACCGATGCCTTGCTTTCCGACTGCCGCCCTCTTGCGGCAGAACTCGAAACCGATGCCCTTCGGGATTATCAAATTGTTCCCCTGGCCCGGCGCGGGGAAACGCTCGTCGTCATCAGCAGTTGTCCTTGGGACCCCATTACCGCCGAGGTTTTGCTCGGTTACTTCCAGCCATGTTCCCAGGTCAAGTTCGTGCTGGCCAGCCCGGCGTGTCTGAGGGAGTTGCTGAACAGGGTGAAGCCGGCTGAGCAGAAAGACACTGTGTCGGCCGGCTACGTGCTAAAACCATCGCCTGCCAAGGCCGCCATTCCTCTATCATCGACTTCGATCCCAACATTGCGCGGGCACGCTGACGCAACGCCAATCGTGATGCCGCCTGGAACCAAAAGCGCTGATCTCCCGAAGGCGACCGCGCCCCTCGCCCCAGGTAACGCCCCGCAGAAGGCAAACGAGCCGCTACTCACACCGGAAGACGTGACCCGTCTGATGAATGTTCTGGCCGGGGAAATCCATCGCCTGCTGCAACAGAAGTCGCAGAGGTCACTATAATGGAACGATGGCAGATCAGATTCAGAGTCCCGAGCAATTGGCCGGTGTGCTCAACCAACTAGTCGAGCGCAAGGTCAGCGACATTTATGTCTGCGCCGGGAAAACCATCCATGTTCGCGCGAACGGCGAAGTCTGTCCCACCTCCATCATCGCGCCGGACGAAAACGCGCTCGTCGCCTTTTTGAACCAAGCCGGCGAGACGGTGATCAAGGGCTCCATCACCCGGATGGAAATCTACCCGGAAGGATCGGTGGACGGCGCCCTCACTTGCCACAAGAAACGTTACCGGTTCAATTTTTATCGTGTTCTCGATCCCGAGGCCTTGCGGCAGACGGCACGAATCGCGTTGCGGCCGTTGAACGATCACATTCCCACCCCGGATGAAATTCAACTGGATGCGCGCACCGTGCAGACCGTTGAAGCGTTCAAACAGGGTTTGGTGTTGGTCTGTGGCAAGACAGGTCAGGGAAAGTCAACCACACTGGCCGCGCTCCTCCAGCATCGCGCCGACACTTTTCGCGAACACATCATCACCCTCGAGCAGCCGGTCGAGTACATCCTGAAGCACGGACGCTCCGACATCTCTCAACGCGAAGTCGGCATTTCGGTAAACACATTTGCCTTCGGGTTGCGGGCGGCTCTGCGCCAGAACCCCGACACGATTCTCGTCGGCGAGATTCGCGATCACGAAACGGCCGACATCGCCTTGCGGGCCTCCGAATCCGGACATGTTGTCTTCGGCACCCTGCACACGTCCAACGCGGCACAGTCGATTGAACGGTTCGTCAACCTGTTTCCGTCCGCCGAACAGCCCAGCGTCTGGAACGTGCTCTCGACCAGCCTCAAGGCCATCCTGTGCCAAATCCTGGTCAAAGGCCGGGAGGGAGGACGGGTGGCCGCACGCGAGATTCTGCTGACAAATGACAGCGTGGCCTCCTACATCAAACAGAGAGACCTGCAAGGGGTGCGCCGCGCCATCGAATCAGGCCACAACGACTTCGGCATGCAAAACTGGCAGAAGGCCGCGGAGATTCTCCATCGCCAGGGCCAAATCGACGGCGAAGTCAAAAAGGAGATCATCGCCCTCGGAACGTAACCACCATGATCAACAGCATCTGCAGCATTCTTTCTTTTAAGGCGTTCATCGCTCGCAGCGACGATCCCTTGACTCACTTCAGCCGAAAGGTTGGCGGCCACGAATTTACCGTCGTGATCCTGGGCCATCAGCACATCAAATACGCAAAGGCGCGTCTGAAAAACAAAAAGCTGCATCTTGGCCAGCCACACGCCGCTTTCTGCGAAAACTTTCAAACCGCCGAAATGGATACAACGTGGGTCGGCGAGATGCTCAACGAAACCGCCGGGGCAAAATACCTGCTTCTGGGCATCAACACGCCGTTCTCCAACATCAAAATCTACCCTGCCGATCACAAACTTCGCGAAGTTGAGCGCGCGTTTGCCACCAATCTGGAGGCGGAGGTTGGCCGGACCTTCGAGAAGCAGATGAAGTATTTTCTGTCCCAAGCGGGAGGGCGAGTCTGCCTGAATGCGGTCGAGAAGGAACGAATCGCCCAGCCCATCGAGAAGTTTCGCCACTGGGGTTACGAGGTGGTGAGCGTCTTCCATTATCCAACGGCCGTGCTGGCTTACGTCTCCACCCTGCCGCTGGATTGGGACAATCCCGGCGTCCTCGTTTATTACACCCAGAAGCTCATCGTTTTCATGGGCTGGCACAAGGGCGAAATCGTCACCGTCCGCAGCCGTCTGATTGCCGAAACGCAGCGCGGCGGTACTGGGACCAGACCCACTCTCAACGCCTTGAGCAAGGAAATTGACACCACCCTGCAGATCGTCTCCGGCAAGGCGGCTTCCGAGGTCGCCAACATTTACGTCTATCACGACCGCCAGGATCCGGCCTTCGGTGGTTTGGAGAGCATTCAAAGAAACACCAAGCCCTTGGCGTGGGCGAGCGACCACATCGAAAGCCAGGTGCAGCCTTATCCCGAACCTGACTTGGGAATCATTCGCGAGTCTCACTCGCAAATCCAAGCATGAATCCGCGTAATCTGAAACTGCCCGTCATCATCGACCTCCAGCCCGAGCCGGACGCGCCCCTTCTCCGGCTTCCGGGCTGGATGAAGTACCTCTTCATCCTTCTCTATGTCTGCACCCTGTTCGGGATGGGGCTGCTATTAAAAGAGGGTTACGCCTTTTTCAAACTCTACCAGTTGAAGGTGCAGGCCTTGCGCATCTCGGAAACAACCACGCGCGAGATCGCCACGTTGAACGAGCAGCTCATGGAGAACCGGCGCACCCAGAACAATTACGAACAATTCAAATACCGGCAACGAACCGTCCCGCGGCCAGGTCCACTGCTGGGCTGGCTGCCCGCTCTGGTAGGCCGCGCGCAACGCGCGCATTACATCACGTTGCAGCAGGCGAACGACCGGGTGAACGTGCGTCTGGCACTCGAAAAAGCCATCGCGGACGGCGTCGTGCAGAACCCCGCGCCGCCGTCGGATTATCAAATCATTCAGGCTGGCGAGGAAACACCCAAATACCAGGAATTGCCGGCCAACCAGAGGCCCAATCCCAAGAACGAGTACACCGCGTTCGCGATACAACTCAAGAAGCAATGAAATCCAACGGCATTCGAGCTCAACTGGCTGCCATGGCAGCGATCTTGTTTCTGGCGCTCGTCGCCATTGCGCCTTGGGTTGCTGGATCGCACATCCTGAAGCCGCTCTCCGGCAAATGGGGACGCATTATCAGGCACAAGGACGAGTTGCTCGCCGAAAAGGCGGGCTTGCAGTCGAAGCTCGGAGAGTTCCAGAACATGCCGGAGAAACAGAAAGCCAACGAGATATTTCAAAGGAACATCGACCAAACCGGTTTGGACTCGATCCAGGGCCTCATCAACAATGGCAAGTACTCCATCTACAGCTTCCGGACGGTCCAGCTCGATTCCAAGGAGACCAGCTTCAGCTTTGTCGCGCAATACAACACGCTCGGCCAGTTGCTGACCGACCTGTGGAACACATTCCAATTCGTCGAACTCAGTTCGTTGGTCATGAAGCCCAGCCCCAACAAACCGGATGAGGATGTTGTCGCCACCCTGACCGTGCGTTTGCCTCAAATGCAAAGCAGATGAAAAACTCCATTCCAACTGCGCTCGCACTGCTGCTGGCGCCCGCACTCGTCGCTGCGCAAGATATAATGCTGGCTTCAACTCCCAACGAGGCGAGCGCGAGTCGCAACGCACAAACAGCGAAGGCCACCACAACCGACGAAACTCCCATTCTGAAAGGCGCGGAGTTGAAGACCGAATGGGCCAGCGCGAGAAATCCATTCCGTTTCGAGGCGAATGACACCCCCGCCTACGCTCCTGAGCGCGTGGAACAGATGCAAGTGCTCGGGTTCAGCAAAATGTCGGACGAGCATGGATTTTTGCAGACCTACGCCTTCATCACCAAGACCACAGAAGGAGCGCACGTTCAAGGCAGTAAGTTGGAGACAAAAATCACGAAAGACGTGTATGTCCTCCGCGCGCTGCCCGAGAAACTTGACGAGCAGACGGTCACCACCGAGGAGCAGATAGAAGAGAGTTCGATTGCGCTCGGCAGCGAGCAGCTTTGGTTCATGGGCACTATCCAGACCAACAGCCAGACACTGGCAATCTTCATCCCTGACAACGCGACCTACCCGATCAAAGAGGAGGAATTGCGGCCATTTGAAATCCAGGATTCTCTCAAGGACCTGCATGTGCGCATCACCAAAGCCGGGGAAAGAATCAGCACGGAAGCCAATGCGCCAAGGACCTTCTCGCGGCCAAGAGGCAGGAGCACCCCCGCCAAACCGGACACGACGACTCCGGCGCCACTTGACAAGTCGCCCGCAACGCCGGCCCAGCCAGACCAGAAGCCAGCCATTCCGGCGGTGAATGGGGCATCCAAAAGGATCGAGTTGAACGCGCCAGCAAAATCGCCAGGCAACAAGTCGTAGCGCAAGGCGGAACTCCTCCCTCTGGTTTCGCGTTCCCGCTTAATACGGTGTTTCAATTCTTAACGCCCGCAATCTGCTTCCTCTCCGGTCGACGGTTATGGCTCGAACAGCGCCAAACTCATCATCGTGGATCGGTACTACATCGTGACGGGCGACCTCCACTTGGAGCGCGCGCAATACGGTTTGCCGATTCGCCACCAGGACAATCAACAGTGCATCGAAGCGATTCTACGGGAAGGTTGCACGAATCCAAAGTGCCTGGCAGTCATCCTTACCGGCGACACGTTTCACAGGAAGAGCCTGCTGCCGAAATATCAGATCCAACTCCAGAACATCGCTCAACGACTCCGCAACGCTGGAAAGGCATTCCTGGCGATTGACGGCAACCACGACGGCAGCGACGCCTCGTGGCTGGACACCGTCGGCCCTGAAATCAACGCCAACGGCCGGATTGTAAACCTCGGCGAAATCGCCGCGGCATTTCTTTCGTTTCAACCGCGGGAAACGCTCTACGAGAAAATCAAGCAGTTGCCGGAGAACACTCGCTGCCTTTTCCTGCATGGCCGGCTCTTGGAGCTGATGGCTTGGGCGATTCACGTGCCCGAGCCAGAGTACGATTTCAGCGCCGAGGAATTGAGGGGGCTGGGGTTGAAGAACTGCACGGTGTTTATGGGGAATCTGCACACGTACACCGATTTTCACGATCCAGTCGGGAATAACTGGTTCGTGTACGGCGGCTCGACTGAGATGACAGAAATCTCCGAAGGCAACATCGTCAGTGATCGCTTCGGCGGACGTTACGACCCGGTCAAAAAGTATCTCCGATTTTATCCTGGCCGGGAGCATGGAAAGAATTGGGAAACCGTCGACCTGCCGAACCGGCCTTACTTGAAACGGGTGATCAGCCCGGAAGAGGACGCCGAACTGGCTGTTCAATCCGTGGATCAGTGGGTTGAGAAACATCCGGGAGGAATACTCGCGTTGCACTATCCCGAAAGGCTTCGCGCGAATCTCAAACCACATTTGCCTCGCTGGCGCGAGAAACTTCTCGTGTTTTCCGAAGTGCCCCTGTCGCGAGGCATGGCCAAGCCGCTGCAAGACATGAAGGAAGCCGACATTTTGGAGATTGCACAGAAGGAACTCACCGAACGCCAACTCCAACTCCTCGCCGTGGTTCTCACGCAAGACCCTTTTGACCAAACTTTGTCCGGGTTGCTGGCGCTCCCCGAAAAGCCCGCATGAAACTCCTCCGACTTGAATTGCAGCATTGGTGTCAGCATTCGCGGTTGGACCTGACGTTCCCGGACGAACCGATCATCCTGTTGAGCGGGCCAAACAATTCCGGCAAGAGCAACCTCGTCCGGGCAATCGGCCGGGTGCTCGCCTTGGGACGGAGCGAATTCGGCGATGCATCGGCGATCCAGTACGGAGCGAAGCAGGCATCTCTGCGACTCACGGCTCTGACCCACGAGCGGACGCAGTTCACCATTTCGCGAGAGATCAAGCCGCGCCAAACCCGAGCCAAGCTGGAATTCGCGGACAAAACGCTGACCAACGCGGACGAAATCCAAAGGCAGCTTCAGGAATGGTTCGGTCGCCAGGAAACCCTCCTGGAATTGTTCATCGCGCCCCAGGGACAAATCGCCAGTCTCCTCAAAGAGCGCGGCAAGGAGCGGCTGACCAAGTTCATTGAGATTTGCGGGTTCAAAGGATTCCTGCAAAAGCAGGCAACCCTCAATAAATTCGTTCGCGCTTACCCGACCGTCCTCGACCCAAGTCCACTGATGCACGATGTCGAAGGCAAACTGCAGCAGCTTGAAAGGCGGACCGAAGAGAAGAAGGTCACCGCTGCGGCCTTGCCGCCAGCGGAGGAGTTGCAACGCGAACTCAACAGCCTCCAGGAGATCAAAACGCTCCGTGAGAGCGCCGAAAAAGAACTCACCGCCAAGCAGGGAAAACTCGCCCAGACACAGGCAGGGATCTCGCAACCGCTGCCGGATTTGGATGAGCTGCAAAAACGGATTCAAACCATTCGTGCGGCACTGGCGCGAAGTCAGATTGCTCTGCAGCATCAAAAAGTCGAGAAAGCGCGGCGAGAACTGAGCCGCACGCAAGAGGAGTTGGCGGGAACACCAGAGGACAGCACCAATTACACTGAACAGATTCAGGAGAGCAGCGACACGCTCCAGAAAAAGATCAATCGCAGGAATGAAATCGCCCGCGCTCGCCAGGCGCTGGAACAACTCCGCAGCGAACTCGGGAAGCTGGAGAAAATCATCGTCGAAAGTCAGAAGACCGTCTCGGAACTCAAACACAGCCCGAATTGGTACCGGCTGACGCTCGACCATATATCCCAGCTTCACACCGCAAGTCATCAACTCCTGGCACAGGAACATGCCTTGAGCCAGCAGAAGGAACGACTGGCGCAGTATGAGCAGGTTCGGCCTCCGTCGCCAGCAGTGCTAAAGGCATGCAAGGCCAGTGAGGCAAAGCTGCAGGAACTCGTCAGCCTTCATCGCCACGCCACCGTTGCCACGGAACAATGTCCGCTCTGCCAGCGTGCCTGGGAAAAGCCTGCCCTGGTTCAGCGCCGCGACGAACTCAACGCGTTGGCGAAAGAGCTGCAAGCCGACCTGAAGAAATCCCCGCAAGCCGCGGCGGAGTACCAACGATGGACTCAGGCTCAAACGGAAATTCCGAAACTGCGCCAGCAGATTCAACAAGACGAAACGGCCTGCGCCGGGAAGCGCCGGGAGTTGAACGCCCAGATGGCGGCTTTCCAACTTCCGGAAAGTGAGGATGGCCAGATTCAGATTGTGCTCGCGGGCTACCAGAAGGTCACAGCGGCCCTGACTCCGCCGACTAAGGAGGCAAATGCTCTGCGCGAGAAAATCGTATCCGAGTCACCGGCAGAGCAAGGGCGTGCGGCCGAAGACGCTCGACTGGCCCATGAAATCGAACAGGGAAGCGTGCGAATACGCGAACTGCTGGGGAAGCAGACGACAGCGCACGAAAATGCCAGGAAACGCGCCCGGCTCAAACAGCAAGCCGAGATGATCCAAGGGCAGCTCGGCGAGTTGGA
Organism: bacterium; assembly: GCA_016708315.1. NCBI lineage: Bacteria > bacterium. The sequence continues at coordinate 54,240 of JADJGC010000008.1, read as the reverse complement.
ACACGGCCTCAAAGCCAAACCGGAGGATTACCGAAACGACACCGATTACACTGAGCTTTGCCGGGGTCAGGAAGAAGAGTTGAATCAGGCACAGGACGCGTTTCAAAAGGCGAGCGGCGACTGGACCAACCGCTTTGAGAAACTCCGCAACGTGGAAGCTCTGAAGAGCGGGATCGCTTCCGCCAGCCAGAAACTCACGAGTCTCGTCTGGGGATCATTCTAGAAAGAAAGGATTGCCGAACTTCAAAGGCGATCGGCCAAATTCAGCAGTTACGCGCGGAGACGGAACTGCTCCAACAACAAGGCGGCCAGTTGCGCCAGCAATTGAACGAATTGCGCGCACACAAGGAAAGTTTCGACCAGCAGACGCGAAATGTGACCGATCTGGAGGCCGTCAGCAAATTTCTCTCTTACGACAACGGGCCGCTGAAGTTTCTCACCAGCTTTTTTCATGAGGCGCTCAACCAAACCAATCTTCTGCTCACTGAGATGGAATTGCCGGTCAAGCTGCACTTGGGCGCGGACTTGGAGATCCTGGTGGAGGATCGGAATACCCAGGCCAGTTCGGCGCTGGCACTCGGGGGCGGTTATTCCAGTCTGGTGGGCATCGCGTTCCGCATTGCGCTGCAACGAATGATTCTCCCGCGCGTTCATGTGTTGATCCTGGACGAACCCAGCACGCACATCGACGAGGCCAACCTAGATTTGCTGATGCCGTTCTTCGACAAGCTCAAGGAGAACATCAGTCATTACGGCATCGAACAATGTCTGATCATCGATCACCAGCCGGGTTGGCGGAACACGACCTCGGCGGTCATCGAATTGGATAACAAAGGATCGAGTGGTGGGTTGGCCGAGGCTGCCATTGTGTCCACGGAAAACTACGCTCCGGGCGATTCTGAGAAAACCACCGCTTCCTGAACTCGGCCGACGACTGTTTATGGCTGACGACCTCAAAGAAAAAGTCCCGATCAGTTGCGAGACGTGTCTTTATCTGGCCACGCATGAAAAGTGCGACGGCTGTCTGACTGACAAATCCGGTCCATGGCCGAGTGGCAAACCGTACCTCTACCGCAACCACCAGCGCGCCACATTCGGCGAGGCAATGGAGCGCGAGCACCAATTGCAGGTCGAAGGCAAGCGCAACATCGTGATTTCCGGCCAGGGAGAAGCTGAGGTCAACGCTCGGTGGACGGTCACGCAAGCCTACGAACACTTGGTAAAGGTGAGCGAAGCGTGCGGTTACGTCACCAAAGCGACGCGATTCGACGGCGACCGGGCCTGCATCCGCATCCTCTGTCACGGTGAATGGTTTCTCATCTGGAAAAGCGGCGTCTTCGAATGCATCGAGGATCGCCGCGGTGCCTGTCAGTGGGATCGCCATCCGGATTTCGTGAAACTCAAGTACTCGCACGAGGCTTACACCCGTTACGGCTTCTGAAGATGAAAACGCTTGCCGATTTCAAGCGCCGGCTGGTCGCCGGCGTGAAACTCCGAGTCACATTTCACATGCCGCGATTGGTCATTCGCGGCAACGTCGGCAACACGGTGATACCGACTCCGCCACCGGAGGAACGAATTGTCGCCAGGGTGCAGACCAACTCGGTAGCGTTCGACCGCCAACACATGACGGACAAACCGGCCGGTCCACAACGCTGGTCGTGGCTGGATTATCCGAAGGCAAAGGATTTTGCCGTCGAGGATGGCAAAGCCGTCATCTACCGGGACGGTAAGAAAATACTCACCTACGAATTCATTGAATGAAATTGATCCCCTACGAAATGGGCGGCGCAGTCTGCGGCTGGCACAGCGACGATGCCGCCCGGCTCTACTGGTACAAGAGCGAGCACACGGGAAGCGACCGAACGCCCGCCGCGCCCGAACGACTCAAAGCCTGGGTCATCGGACACACCGGCATTGTGATGGGCGAGTACGTGATCGTCGAGGTGGCTGCGCTCGACTTTCTCGGCGCAGGATTGTTCGGCGAAGGACGTCCGTGCTCCTTCAACAGCGCGACGAAATGGACCGGCGACAGTTACCGCTATGGAATTTACGCCGTGAACGGTCATGCAGGGCGACACGTGATCATTCGAAAGGACGGAGGCGGCATCTACGTTTACCTCGATGCCGGCCACACGGAGTGGCGCGCATTGTGTTCATCGCTGCCGCCCGAGCGCCTTTGGGATTTGTGCCAGGTCATCGGGCACACTTACCACCAGGGACGCGACCACGAACGACAAAGGCTCTATCGCCTGTTTGCCAAAGGTGGAATCAAGCGCGCCAAAATTCGGGGGCAGAACGCGTACCGCGTCATCGAAACCGCGAACGAGCAACCGCTCCAATTGGCGTGATCGTATGACCACACCACAGCTCTTCAATCTCGTCGCGCCCATCGCCATCTACCACGGCGCAGATGTGTGCTACGGACGCAAGGCCAGACGCGCGATCTGCCGGATGAGAAATCTGGCTGACACCGACCCTGAAATCCGGCGGCGGTTTGGCGCGCGAGCGCGCCGGCAAGACTGGGCTGACTACCACGAACACGCTGAGCCGGAAAATCTGCCGAACATCCTCGACCTCTACAAAGATCTGTTCCGCGAGATTGTCCAGGGTGAGCGCCCGGAATGGTGCGAGTTTGTGGATCGCTGGGGCGCGTACGGCTATAAAGACAAGCACGGCCAGATCGTGTTCAGCGGCGATGCGTGCTTCTGTTTTCCCTGGTATGAAACGGCCGAACTGCTCGCTGAACGCATCGAGATGCACTCGGAACCGAAGGCCGCATGAGCGGCATCTTGTTGGAGATTTATTTGGACGGGCCGTTCCCGGCTTGTCTTGACGTTTCCAGCGGCAGGCGATTGTTCGCTGCGTCTTCGAAGCAGAACCGGGCGGCAATCGATCCCCGGTCGCGAAATACGGGCGGGATAAATGAGTCCAGTTCACGATCCAGTTTTGTTTGAAAAGGGTTCTGAGCCATCCAGTCCGCCCACCGCGATGCCTGATCTTCCAAAGATAAGGCGCAAAATTCATGACGGAAGCTGTCTCCTCCCTCTTCGCCGGTCGCCAAGTGTCCGATTTCGGAAACCACCCGGTCGATAACACGTGGAGGCAACTCGGTGAATGGTTTGTCTCTGAGCTTCTCTTGAACCTCATAAAACACCTCCGCCCGTTCGCCGAGTGATTTCAGACGGCAGGACACATCGGGGGCGGGATGGCTGACCTCGTAATCGCCGTCCAGATAGACTGAGCGGCTTAACAGATCGAGCATTGGCCCGAAGGCGAGCACGTTTCCGCGAACGCAATGTTTCGCAAAGAAATGGTCGATGCCCTCCTGCCGAGCTTCAGATGGAACGACTGCGACGAAAACCGATGCCCCTGCCTCCCGCAAGGTTTTGCACAAACGGAGAAGTGCATCCACCGACTCAGCATCAAGCCAGCTATTCTGGCGGAAAACAATCCCCACCCGCCGGCGAGCGCCCTCCGCTGTCATAAAGCGATAGGCCTCGAGTTCAGTCGCGAGCTTCCAAATGTCCATCTCCCGGTGGCTGCCTCTTGACCAGTTTCCAGGAATGCCAATTACATCCATCTTCAGACCCAGCAGCAGCGGCAGCAGCGACAAGCACATTGCGCTCTTTTCATCGTCCGTGATCCAAAGATTGTAATCCACGTTGGTCAAGACCGACTGATAGAAGGCGTCCGACCAACGATTGGCGATCTTCCCGGCCAAGAACAGTTCGTTGCTGGCGCACCCTACCGGTGCGGCGTATTTCAACTTAACTTCGGGAGGAACGTAACCTGGCTTGATCCGCAAATAGCCTCGTTCCGCAAAAGGTTGATAGCGGAACATGAGCGCAGGTCGGTTGACCATGCTCCGGTGCAGGCGAGAAGGCCGCGTTTGGCCATCCCCGGAAAGGATTTCAAGCATACGCTCCGACGACCATTCTGTATGGACACCGGAACGCGCCACGGCCAGCACCAGCGGAGACCCGGAACAAGCTTCTTCGTGGTTCCGAACGGAGTTCACAATCCCGTAAACCCCGGTTTCGAGAAGCGTGTTTGTGGAGCAGCCCTTCAGGAGTCGATCGGCCGCCGCCATGCCTTGCTGCAGGTTTCGCCCGGGTGCCAGGATGATGTGCGCTATGCCGTGCGCCGTTTCGTACAGAAATTCCCGGTAGAGGACCTATTGGTCGTGTTTGTGGTCGAACACGCGGTATTCGCGGCAGGGATGCACTCCGCGGGGGAGTCTCTCGACCTCTTTAGGGCTGAGATCGATTCTCGGATTCATCCCAATGAATTATAGAGCCGGGAAGGCGCCACCGCGACGATTCCGCCTCTTGTCTTCCACGAGCCTATAATTAAAAGATGACAGGCTCCGAGACCGTCTCCGAAGCATCCGCGCTGATTGTCACGCCAGGGCTGCAACAACTCCTTGATCGGTTTGCCCAGGAGCATCTCCTGCGTTTTGAGGAGCCAGTTCCAAATCTCTTCGAGTTTCTCACCTCGAATACCATCCGGTCCAGCGACGAAAATTTTCTCGGCGAGGAGGACCTGACCGGATTCATTGCCTAGGTTCTGGAACTGTCGTTTCTAACCAACGTCCACGTCACGGCTTCCCCGACACTGTTCGCCCGTTGCCAGGCATTGGGGTTTCAACGGGAGCAAAACGGACACGTGCCGGTGATGACGCAAGGACCAGGAATTCTGCTGGCACATTACGATCCACACGTGCCGCTGCCGGCGTGTTTCCACAAGGAGAACCTTCAGATGGTCCTCTGCACCTGGAGTGCATTTCAGAAACTGGCGGAAGCGTGGGACCAACGCTACGCCGGCCCATCGGCAAAAGCCTACTCAGCGGACTCCAAGCCGCCCCCATCAGTGCCGAGGGAATGGGCCGAGTGGCAGATGACACACAACGCACTGACGGAGGAAGATCGCAATGCTCTCGAGAAGATCAAAGCAACCGACAGCTTTGACGACGTTTCGCCGGAATGGGAATACTGGTTCTCCCGCAAAATCAAAGGCGAGTCCTGCATTGGATTGGACATCGTCGACGTGCCGCAGGAGTCCAAGCGCGTAAGTGCCGCAACGTTGAAGGCAGTGGAAGCGGTCATCCTGTTTGAGAACCATCGATTGATGCAGTTGGGATACGTGCTCAACTGGGACCGTTTCAACAGCGTCGAGACCGTGTCCGAGCAAATCCGCCGCCAGGGGTTGGCCGTGCAACTGATCCCGGTCCTGCCACGGGACTACAATCGCTTCCTTGAGGAACAGGTTAACAAGACGATCCAGTTGTCCAAGTTCATCAAGCAGGACGACGTTATTCCCGACAGCCTCGCTGACAGCATTGACCCCGCCCAATTCACCGACGAGCAACTCGATCCGAAGAACGTCAAGGTCAAGCTGATTGCCGAGGCGGCGATCTTCGCCGCCTACAAGCGTGGCGCCTCCGACATTCTGGTCGAGCCGCAAATCAACGATTACCGGATACGCTTCACCATTGACGGCATCAACACGACATTCTTCGACGGGATGCCCAAACAGTACGGAACCAATATCGTGCTGCATCTCAAGGTGCGCGCCGGCATGAACATCACCGAGAAGCGCCTGCCCCAGGACGGCAAGATCACCCTCAGCATCCGGGGCACGCCCGTGGAAATCCGGGCCGCGACCATGCCGGTGCTGGACAGTCAGGAAGAGAAAATCACGCTACGGCTGCTGAGTGCCACCATTCGCTTTCCCAACCTCGACAAGCTGGGCATGCACCCGGGGCATCTTCAGCTCATGCGCAAGGCCCTCAGCATGGTGAATGGCATTATGATCGTCACCGGCCCGACCGGGTCCGGCAAGACAACGACGTTGTACTCTGCCATCCAGGAGATGGACCGCGAACGGCTGAACGTGTGCAGCCTCGAAGATCCGATCGAGACTTACATCCCCGGCATCAGCCAGACGCAGGTGAACGAGGTCATCGGGTTGACATTCGCCCGCGGCCTGCGCGCGCTCCTGCGCCAGGCGCCCCACGTCATTCTCCTGGGCGAAATCCGCGACCGGGAAGTGGCGCAGATCGCCGTTCAGGCCGCCAATACGGGTCATTTGGTTCTAACGACACTGCACACGAACTCGGCGAGCGGGACGTTCGACCGGTTGCAGGCTTTGGATGTGGAAGCGCACCAGATCGCCGATGCGGTGCGCCTGATTCTGGCCCAGCGCCTGATCCCGCGCCTGTGTCCGGTCTGCCGCAAGAGCCGCCGGCCCACCGAACTGGAGATGGTGCGCATCGAGAAGCAAAGCGGCGTGCGATTGAATCCGGCGATTTACCATGCCAACACCATCGGCTGCCGCAACTGCCACAAAGGTTACACCGGCCGCAGAATCATCACCGAAATCATTCCCGTGGACGCCGGCATGCGGGAACTCCTGCTCAAGGGACAGACTCACGCGGAGATTGTGCGGCACGCCGAGCAACATTCTGCCTTCAGACCGATCATGGCGCAGGCCATGGAACTGGTCAACGAAGGCCAGGTGGACCTCAAAGACGCCCAGAAACTGTTTCTCGATTTTCAGGCAGAGGACTTCAAATAAAAGTGGAACGACCAGGCGCATCCTGAGCGCCTTAGAATGGAGATGTGATGAGATTCCGAATGCAAGCCGGTCTGCGAGCAATGACCCTTTGCTGGTGCCTGATGGGCACGGCGCTCACGGCGCAAACAAATACCGAAACCCGGCCGGACCCGGACAAGACAGCCGCCGTCGACATGACAGCCGCTGCAACAAATCGCGCGGACAAGCCGGGCCTGCCCTTCACAACCGACACCCAGGTTCGGCTCATGGGCTTGTTTGAACCGGCGGGAACCAATAGCCCGATCCTCTCCGTCGCCCCCGAAACGAATGACGCCCCCTATCTGGCCATCGAAGGTGTTCCGTTGCGATCTGTCTTCAAGTTGCTGGCCCGTTCGTCCGGCCTGAACTATCTGGAACCGGAAGCCGACCAGATTCCAGACGAGGAGATCACCCTGCAAATGGCCCAGCCCAAGCCGAGGGATTTGATGGAGTTCCTCCTGAAACATCGCGGCCTGGAACTCTACGACGCCGACACTGGACTTTACACCGTCCGCAAATACACGAACCAGGTCGCCTTCTACAAATTCAAGTTGAAAGACAACTTCATCGATCGGTTCAAAGGCGGGGCTCAGAGCGCGCCGACGGGTGGCGGCGCCGGCTATTCTGGTGCGGGCAACGCCGTTTCGGCCAGCGCCGGATCGCTCACTGTGGAGAACGGGGGCAAATATGGGGAAATCGAATCGCTGCTGGAGAAGGTGGCCAACGTGGGTGACGAGAAAAGCAGCAAGGTCTGGTACTACGAAGAAAAACAACAAGTGCTGCTTTATGGCACCCGTCAGGCGGCGGACCGCGTCGCGAAGTATCTGGAAATCGCCAATATGCGGAACCCCAATATCCGCATCGACGTCCGCATTTTCGCCACCACTTCGAATCCGATGAGCCGGATGGGGGTGGATTGGGCCAGCATGCTTTCGCCCGGACTCACTTTTGGTTTGGTGCCGCCGGGAACGTCCGCAGGCAGCGCACCAATTCGTTCGGCGCCATGAGCAGCTTCCGTCAGCTCGCATCCTCCTTCGGGAATCCGATGAGTTCCATCGTTCTGCGCAACGACATCTCCGCCACCGTCAATTTCTTCGTGAACGATCAGAAAGGCGAGACGGTTGCCCAACCCTCGACCATTACCGCCAACGGCCGGGAGGTCGCCTTTGCGGCGACGCAACAGATTCCCTACATCTCGGGCAGTTCCGTTGCGGCCGGCTACTCCGCTGGCGGGTCCGGCGTCGGATACGACAACACCTCGTTCGTAAACGTCGGCACCACGATCAACATCCTGCCGCGCATCCAGGACGGCGTTCGTCTCAAACTGGGCACCGCGATCAGCGTCAGTCAACTCGACCAGTTCGTCACCGTTTCCTCCGGCACCCAAGGCACTCCACCGCGGCAGGTGCCGCAGACCTCGGGCCGCGCGTTCAACGGCGAGTTCACCCTGGACAGCGGAGACACCGTGGTCATCGCCGGCTTGCGAACTTCCACGTCCAGCAAGAGCCGGAACAAGGTGCCCTATTTGGGCGATATTCCCGGCCTCGGGAAACTGTTCCGCAACGAGCAGGACAAAAAGGACGTCAATTATCTGACCATCTTCATCACGGCGACGATCCTCGACGACCACAACGAACCCAGGATTCCGGAAGGCAAATTGAAGATCGAAGACAGCCAGCCCGACCAGGAATCCACACTCTCAGCGGAAGCCAATTCAAGCTTCCTGGTCCGAAAGAGTTCGTGGACTGACAAGGCCTTGGTGCATGCCAGAAAGCAGGCCCTCGATCTTCGCACCGAGCAGGCCAACCAGATCATTGCCCGGCGAATCGAAACCGAGAATCGGGTCCACGACCTATCGCAAAAGGCGGCGACGAATTCATTGGAAATCCGGCAACTGGAACAGAAGCGCCGTACGATGCTGGAACGCGAGGGAGCGATCGAAGACATCGCACCATCTGAAGCAGAGACCAAGCTGGCGAAGGCAAAGGCCGAGCAAACCCGGCTGCTCAAAGACTTGCAGGAATCCGGCGATAATCTCACGAAGTTCAAGATCGACGAGGAAGCAGCCAAAACGGCGGTCGAGCGCGCAGAGGAGGAATATACGACCGCGCTGAAGGCAGGAATTGAACCGGAAACGAAGAACACACATCCCGTATCCGAGACTTCGAAAGAGACCAAACCGGAGCCAGGAAGGGAGCCATCGAGACCACTCGTTGTGGATGAACTCAAACAAAACGCCCGGCTCCTGGAGCAATTGAAGTGAAGCTATGAATGGACCCCGTATTGGAGGAATCGAGCCTCCGGAACCAATGCCGCCCACTCCGCCGCCGTCGAGCGCCGAAACCTCGGCAGCGATACGAGCCGAGTCCCCGCAAGAAGACCGCAAAACCTTTCAAAGAGCGAGCGGGTTGTTGCTATTGGTTGCCGGCCTGGCCATGGTCGTCGCCAGCGGTGCCGGAATTTACGGGCATCGTCTGCATGTCCGTGTCGCCCTCCTTCAAACGCAGTTGACGCAAACGCGGGCCACTGCTCAAGCCGCATTGGAGGAAGTGGGCTCCCTCAAAATCCCGAAGGATCTTTCCACCGAAGTCGCGAGTCTCGAAGTGACGGCCAACAAACTGAGGGCCGCCGAGGAAGCGCTGCGGAGGAGTTTCAATGATGAAATGCAGAAGATTCCCGCGCTGGAAACCCGCCTTTCCGAGGCGCACCGGGCCTTGGTGGCCAAACAGACTGAGGCCGAACAGGAATTGAAGGCGTTTCAGGAGAAGAACGAAGCGCGGCTGACCAACATCATCGCCGTATTGAAGAACCAGGACAAAGTGCTGCGCCGGCTGGCCGAAGCGTCAGCGGCGCCGCAGAATGTGGAATAGTTGTGCGCGTTGAATTCGACATCCTCGACACCGAGCAAATCCTCCGCGAGGCCGACGATTTTGAACAATGCCCTCCGTCGGGCGGGAGTGCCTTGGATGCCTACTTTGCTTCACTCCAGAACTGTCCCAGGATTGCGCCCAAGCAGCAGATTGAACTGGCCCGGGACTATCATCGCGAAGTGATCGCTTGCCGCGACATCCTGGATCGAATTCCCGGCAAGGTCTTCTTTCTGACCCAGGTTCTGGAGGAACTTCTGAATGGCGAGAGATTGACGAATTTCTTTCTGGCACATAACGAGAAAGGAACCCAACAAGCGAGCCGGCCGACCGACCGCTTTCTCTTCTTCAAGAACCTGCAAGAGAAGGCTTCGTTGAAGAACCCGAGACTGGCGGACTGGTGCATTCAACCCAAACTTATCCTCGCCTGGAGCCGCGACCTCATTCGCCGGTTCGCGGATCTCCCGCAGCGCCCCTGGATCAGCCGCGTCATCTCAACCCAGCGTCAGTCCGCGGCGGAACTCGAACGCTGGGCCGGCGCGGCCAAGCAACTCGAAACGATCAGCGGCTTGCGAATCAATGAGCTTGCTCACCATATCCGGCAACTCCGACCGCACGCCGAAAACGCCGACTCCCTGTTCGCCACACTGGCTGAGTGCAATCTGAAGCTGGTGATTCATATCGCCAAGAAATTCCAGAACCGGAGCCTGACACTTGAGGACCTGGTTCAGGAGGGCAACCTCGGCTTGATGAAAGGCATCGAGCGCTTCGACCCGGAGAAGGGGTTCAATCTCTCGACCTACGCCGTTTGTTGGATCAAAGAAAGCATCATGCGCGCTCTGATGACCCAGGGCCACGTGATACGATTCCCGCCCGCCCTGCATGAGATGTTGCGCGAGATCCAGAAGCTCCGCGATGCAGCCTCGGCAGAGGGAAAACCCGAACCGACCTCGGAGGACTTGGCCAAACAACTGAAGACTGCCCGGAACAACGTTGAGGCCGCATTGTCTCTCCGCCAGATTTGCAGTCTTCAACAGCCGGTCCACGGGAGGGAGGAGGAGACGTTCGAGCAGGAGCTGGTCGGCGACGAAGGGATCACGCTCGACGAAAGCGAGACCTTACGGCAGGCCATCGGCCAACTGCTCGGCGGTCTGGCGCCAAACGAAAAACAGGTGCTCCGGCTTCGGTACGGACTGGCCAGGGGTCTTACCAAAACCATCGAAGAGGTCGCCGCCAGCCTGAAACTCACGCGCGAGCGGGTCCGACAGATCGAGGCCAGGGCCATCGCCAAGATGCGGTCCGATCCCGCCATCCAGAGCGAGAAGGTCCGGTTCCTGGCAACCTGATCCTGAATCGGGCAAAAGGCTTCGCCAAAATCAACCACTCGGCGTCATGTGGAAGTGGTTTTCCCGACGGCATTCCGCCGAGCCGACTGAGAACCCCGAAAAGATTCGGCAGCGATTGGAGGCTGCTCAACGTTTAGTCCGGGAACAAAAGGACAGGAGGAGACGATCCGATCCGCCGACCGATGAACATCGCAATCGAAATCGAGAAATCCTTCCTCCGGATGAACCGGACGCGACCATCCCTTGCCGGCTGCTGCCATCCCTTGCCGGCGGCTCAACACTTGCGGCCGCACTCGAGTCCATCCTTCAAGGCAAAAGAGTGAGCGCTGAGTTGTTCACCCAACTCTACCGCGGTGGGTTCGTTTTCAAGGACCCGCGTGGCCAATGGAAGATTACGGGAATGGGCAAGGAACTGGTCGAAAAGCACAAGCTTCTCACGCCCGAAGGTTGCCTGGTGGCGGGAGTCAGGTGCGTTGCCGGATGGAACAGATGAACGTCGATCAATCGTCGTAGGTTCCGTAGAAGAAAAGGTAACCGTTGGTGCTGATCATCGTGATTTGACGCGAGGTCAGTTTCTCCGACGGACAGAGCGTCTGCCGGTCGATCAACTGATTCACGACCGATTCAACCGAGGAAACGTTGGTCACATTTCCTCCTTCCAATTGGAACCGCTCGATCGCATTGGCGATCTGGCGCGCGTTGAAATTGTTTCGCTCTTGCGTTGATTGCTGACGCAGAATCACCACCCGCGGAATGATGATGGCCGCCAGAATGACGATCACGGTTACGACAGCCAGAATCTCAATTACCGTGAACGCACGTTGAGCGGACCTTTTCATACTCCATTTTAGGTTCAGGATTCCACGCTGCATGCTGCAACAGAAAGACCCCGGCAGTTCGGCTGCCGGGGCTTGGTGGGGCACGCCAGACACGTTACTGACCGACGCTCAGGTTGGGGAACGCCCCGCTGATCGTAGGCGCCGGACTCGGCATTTCGGACAGATACGGAGCGCCGGACATGCCATTGGTGGCCGTGGTCAGCACACTGTAGATGGCTGCCTGATCCGTCGCGTTGGCGGCCGTGAGGGCGCCCTCCACGGCGGCCCGTTCGATCGCGCCCTGAACGATCTTCACGTTCGATTGCGCGCGGGCGTCAGCCGCTTTGCCGCGCAAATCGCCGATGCGGGGCACGACGATCGCCACGAGGATGAGGATTACGCTGACGACAGCGATCAGTTCCACCAGGGTGAAACCCTTGGCCTTTCTGTTGCGGAATTTCTGCAGTTTCATTTTGTTGTGCGTCGCCGACCAAAGGCTTCCGACATCCGCACCGGGCAACGTTTACACCAGCGCATCTCCTCCCGACAGGGGAGCTTATGTCCGTCGCTTGCAGGACGGCCGACAGTTCCATTTTAGGGCGGCGCACCCTGTGGCGTTTGATCCCAGGCCCATTTTCGATGGATGAGTGCGAGAGCTGAACGGGGGTGGCGATGGAAAGCAGGTCGGCATCGTATGCGTGTTGGCCGCCAAACGAAAAGCCACGCACGCAACCCCGAGTTGCCCATCAAACAACAAAGCATGAACACAACCACCCCCTTGACCTCGCGCTCGCTGAATGACGCGAATGTCGCCGCCACGCAGCGCGCTGTCAGCCAGACTCTTGGCGGTTTGCTTTCGCCTCTGGATTCACGCCTGGCCAAGGCGTTTCAAGCGCACCGCGATCACCCGCTGCTCCGTCCCTTCTGCAATATCTTTGAACGCCACCTGAAGATCGAACTGGACCAGCAGAGTTTCATCTGGTCGGACACATTGCGCCTCAACACGCGCGTGGTGCAGGCCATTGATGCCGCGCCAATCAGCGAGGACGAAAAGAACAGGGCGGCGTTCTGGTTGGTTCTCTTTCACACCAGCTATTTCGCGCTCGGTTACCAGACGCGTTACCTCAAGGCGGCGCCGGATCAGCAGACCATGCTCAACCTGGCTTTCACTCAAGCCGTGGCGCATCACATGCGGTCGCTGGGGGTCAAGCAGCCGGCCAACTCGCCCCACTGGGAACAGCACGGTTATGTCTTCAAACCGCTGGCCGCCTTGCCAGCCGGTCCCAAGATCGCAGAGGAAGCATTGACGTTGTTGGAACAGGGCGCACTTCAATCCGCCGAGCTGACGGGCACGCCGCTCTTGGAACTCACGGATTTGAATGGACGCGTGGCGAACCTGCAGGATTTTTCGCCGCAGGTTCATGAAACCTTCGCCCAGGAGATGATCAACGATTGGGTGGCCGAATTCATGAAGACCAACGATTTCGGCAGCGAAGGAATGAACGGCATACGGCTGCTCTATTTCAAGGCCAATCCTCCGCGCGACGCGAGCGAGGCCATCATGGACTGTCTGCGCTCGAAGTATCCCGTCGCCGACGACCTGGCGCTTTACCACAACAAGAAACTGGCCAACGACTATTTTGCTCCCAAGAAGGCCGATCCGATCGAAGAGAAGACCGGGCACATCGAATTGTTCATCGATTGCTCGGGCAGCATCTCGGCCGGGGACATCGGCGACTGCATGAAGGTCTTCCGTGACTTCTTCGCCAAGCGGAAGAAGAAGATGACCTACGGCATCAGTTGTTTTGACACTTCCATCCTGAGCCGCATTGAAGTGACCGAAGAGGGGGATCCGGTCCAGAACCTCAATGAGCTCGCGATCGTCGGCGGAGGCGGCACGGATTTTCGCTGCATCGCCGCGAACATCCAGGAAATGCTGTCCAACGGTGGCCCGCCTCCGGGCGGAAACAGCAAGTATCGATGCGACCTGACCGTCGTTTTCACCGATCTGGCAGGATCATTCCCCGACTCCGTCCCGGCCGACTTCGTGTGGGTTACCACTACCAAGCAGTGCAACATGGGCGCGGTCGCCGGCCTCTCCATTCCTGGCACCGTCATTTATCTCTGATCCATGATCCGCGCTCTTCCGCAGCAGAGGAACCGGGTCATCGTGAGCAACGCGGCCCGCAACCAGCAATTCCTGGGTGTCAACTGGCACGGCACGCTGACTCGACCCAGCTTCGCCCTCGTCCGGATCCAGACCGGCGAAAAGCCGATGCCCGTTCAGGGTTACGACCTGCTTGGACACGAGGGCCGCCACGCCGCTTATGGAGACAGGAAACTGCTCCGGCACGCGATGGACAGCGGGATCGACCAAGCAAACGAACTGCTCTTCCCCAGCCTGGTGCCGACGATGGGCGCCGGCTTGCTGGCGCTCTGGCTGGTGCGCAAAAGCGGTGAACAACTCACTTACGCGGACACGCTCAAGATCAAGGAACTGATCCTGGAGCAGCCGGACTTGCTGAAAGACTGGTGCGAGGTGGAATCCGACCAGTTCAACCCGGAAAACAAAAGCTACCGCGTCATCGCCGAGCCTGCCCCCGAGGTCCTCAAGCGCCTCTTGAAGGCGGCCACACAAAATTGACGCATGGAAGAGTTACTTGAGCCGCCGCTTCTGCCCGCTCTCACACCCGCTTGCCAGCCGGACAAAACCAGGAAACCGGAGAAGCGGACCATCGTCTCCGATCAGGAATGGGTTTCGCTCATCGTCCGGCTTTACCGCAAAATCCGTCCCAACCTCTCGCTGGCGATCTGCCTCGGGAAGTACACCAACGTTGATACGCTGCACAAGGCTTACACCGGCGCTGTCACCTCAATCCCCTTTACCTGAGCCGAGAGCAGGCTGTCGCTGCCGATACGCACAGCCGTTACTGGATCTCGAATATTCAGGCGGTCGGCGACAACTGCGCCAGTTACCGGGAACTCCTCGAAAACTGTCTGGTGACTTTGAGCCTGCCCGCTCACGTTCTCGTGCTGACGGATCAGCCCCAGGAGGCGCTTGCCATGTTCGATCAGCGTTTCCGGCCGTTGATCGTCAGCCCCAAGCCAGTCCCGGGACACTTGGGCAGCTTCACGCTGCGCCACAAGAACCGTGATTACGTCTATTTCTTGAACGTCGGCGGCCGATGCTCGCTGGAACACGAGACCGATTACTACAGCAGCCCGCATCATGTCTTCAGCAGCGACGACGTGATCGACAAGATTCACGTCAACTTCCAACAGTCTGACTTGCACGAGAGCTTAAAGAGCGAACTGGCCGTTGCTCCCAGCCAGTGCGAGATCATCCCGCTCCAGTATCTCGACACGCAGTTCAACCTTGAGGAGCAGAAACAAGTCTCAGTTCCATCGAGCGGCGTTCCGCAGATCAGTGAGATGGCCGGTTTCTTTCTGAAGCTCATGCCGGAGCTGATGGTTTACAACCCGGTGGAAATGCGGGAGACATCTCTTTACACCGCCGTCCGCAACCCGCTGCTCGCCTCTGCCATCGGCTACGAAGAAACCGTCGCGCTGCATCGTTTGCTTGGATTGGAATTTCCCGACAGTGACGAGAGCCGGCGTCGGATGGAAAAGCAGGCCGACTTCTACCGGCAGCAGACTGTGCCGATGATCAAGCCGACGGGCGACCAGTTGCTGGCCTATTACAAGCCCGGTTACTACTGCGCCCAAGAGGATGTGTTCTTCACCATCCGAAACAAAAAGGTCCGGGCTTTCATCCGGGGCAAAAAATACTACGTGTATCCGATCCAGCATAGCGAGGTGATCGAGTTGCCGGAGGCGCAACTCCTGGAAGCCGAGGAGGGACAGGAAGACCAAGCCAGGCTTACCCGCCGGAACATGAGCCTGCACTGCACCTACACCGCGCTGGCGATGACGAGCGAGCTTAAGCCGGCGGATATCCATGCTTACAGTCAGCAGACCGGCAACACTTACAAGGTCATCACGGCCGATGAATATGATCTGACCCGCCAAATCCAGCAGGCCGCCGCGATGGGCAATCCGGGCAAAGTGGACGAGCTCAAACAACGGTTGAAGGCACTGTACGGACGCCGCATCCACATCACGAGCAAAGACCCGAACCTCGCCCAGGTGTTGCGCGTGTTTCCGCCTCCAGAAATCAAGACTCTCTCGGAAGCCTACCCGGAGCAGTTGAAGGCGCGCATTCAGTGCTTGAGCCAACTCAAGGCTCAACTCACCGACGTCCAGATGTTGCACGCTGGCCTGGCGTCTTTGAAACGCGGCGTGGTGCTGACTCACCACGTGGGTTCAGGCAAAACCCGTCTCGCCGCTTACGCCGCCATCGCCGCCGGGGCGCGGCGCGTGGCCTTCATCGCCAAGAGCAAGATTCTGGGCGAGATCATCAAGGAACTGCGCGATGAACTCGGCCTGGACGTCACGCACATCCACAGCGCTGCCTGCATTCGTAAACTGCAGGCGGAGGTCAACCGTGGCGTGGAGCCGGAACGAACCAGGTTCTATGTACTCTCCCAGGAATTCCTCACCATCGGCGGGCTGGCCAATCAGACCTTCGATCCGTATCCCGTGGACGTTAAAGAGCAGGACAACGCCAACGAACGCGTTCACACCCTGATTTGCACGCGCGAAAACGCCGAGCGGCAAGTCAAGGAGCAGATCCTCAAACTGAGAGAACAGAACGTCATCACGGGCGAGGTCAAACGAGTTCCCTTCCATTTCCACCAGCACGTGCAGGAGTGCCCGCGCTGCCTGGAACTGGCCGCTCAAAAATTCTTCAACGTCAGCAAGACGCGGAAATGGATTCAATTGAGCTGTGCGACCCGCAAAGCCATTCGCGAACAGGTCGTCGAGTACGTCAAACGCGGCAAGGCCGCCGTCGGTCTGCGCGAATTCGGCACGTTCTCCCGGCACGGTCATTGTCGCGTGTGTGGTTACCTGGCCAGAAGTTACCGGCGGGTCGAGGACGAATCGCCCGGAGAAGTCGCACCAGAGGTGGCCGACCTGCTGGCGGCACTGGGCGACGAGGAGAAGCCGCGCCGAGGCGACCAGGGATTCCGCAGCGCGTTGCAGTTCCCGGCGTATCGGCTCATCAAGAATCTGTTCGACACGAAAATTTGCGACGAAGCCCACTCATTGACTGGCGAGTCCAAGGTTTATGAGGCCGTCAGATCCATCCACACGCGGAGGACTTTTCTCTTGTCAGGCACGCTGCTGCGCCGAACCCCGGCGGAGATGTGGCAGATCTTCACGCTGTCGTGGGGCTATAACTCACCCGAATTCCCCTACGCCTACGACCAGCAGAACGAGTTCATCGAACAGCACGTCACTTTCCGCGTGACGCGCGATGCCATCCACGACCCGAAGGGCAACAGAATCGCCACGCGCCGCAACAAGCAGGAAATGCCTGAACCCGCCAACGCGCCGAAGCTGTGGAAGTATCTCCATCAAGCCCAACTCCACGCCACCAGCCGGAGCATGGGGTTGAAGATTCCGGATGTGCGCCGGCATTTCCTGGCGATCCCTTTGGAGGGCGACATTCTCGACGAGTACGAGGATGTCCTGAGTGCGATGAAGCAGACCTTTGTCGCCGACAAACCGGTGTTCAGTCTCACTCAACGTCGCGATTGGTTCACCCAGATGGCCGAGCTTCAGGCCGTCGCGCTCAAGGCCAAGGTTAAACAACTCATCACTTTGTTGCAGGAAATGGTGGTCACCGGACGCAACGTCATCGTGGCCTGCAAACAACAGAAGACTTACGAGCTCCTGGTGCAGATGTTCACCGCGGCGGATTTCGATTTCGTCAAGCTGGATGAGAAGCGTCCCGCCCAGCCGCACAAACGCCGCGAGTGGATCGACCAGCATTATGTGCGCTCACGCAAGCCCATCTTTCTAACCCGGACGCCGCTCATCAACGAGAGCTTGAACAATCTGGTCAAAGCGTCCGCCCTCATCGTGGTCGAGGCCGAGTACGTCTTCTATCCGCTGCAACAACTGGAAGGGCGCATTGCCCGGCCCAAGCAGAGAGCCGCAACGGTGGATGTGACCTATATGGTCACGCAACACCCAAGCCGCGCCAGCATCGACGAAGCCATGCTCCAAATGGCTCTGCGCCGCAACAACGCCAACGTGGAGCTGGTCAGCGGCAACGTCACCCAGCGCACGAACGAAGAATTGGTGGAACTGGCTGAAACCCAGAAGATGCGCGAACTGGAATTGATGCAGACGCTGCTGGCCGAGGCGCGGCCCGCTGAGGCTAACAACGTCGATTACCAGGCCGAGTTCGCCGCGCGCGGCTGTCCCGGCCCAGTTCACGAATTCTACATCGGCTTGCGTGCGGCCTCGAGCCAACGGTGAGAATCTCGAGCTGGATTTTGGCCTCTCCTTTGGCAACGGCGAGGTCCTCAAGCCCGACAAGCGGTCGAGATCTGCCTCGGCCAGATGCCCGGCTCCCTTTCAGAACAGCCGGGAAAATCTCACGTTCGCGTTCGAATGAGCACAACTGCGCCAAACACCTAAAACGACATGAAGTTCAACACGGTCGCCAAAGAATTCCAGAAAGCGCTGGAGGTTGTCGAAGGCATCATCCCGGCCCGCACCCCTTTGCCTGCGGCGACACACGTGCTCATCGAACTCAAGAGTGGGGTGCTCACGCTCACCGGCACTGACGCCAGCAATCAGGTGCAATGTTCCTTTCCTGCCGAAGGCGAGGAGGGAGTGGCGCTCGTGCCAGCGCGCAAGCTGCTCGCATTTGCCAAGACGCTTCAGGGCCGGGAACTTCACGCCCAATCCACTTCGGGCAAGCATTTCAACTTCACGACGGAAAACATCGAGCTGGCTCTGCCCGAGCTGCCACCAAACGATTTTCCAAATGTGCCCGCGCCCACCGGGAACTCGTTCAAGGTGGATCAAGCCACTCTGTGCATGGCGTTGCGCCGAACCGTCTTCGCCGCCGCCGTGGACGACGAACGACATGTCTTGTGCGGCTGTTACCTGCACTTTCCGGACGGACAGGGACGCGTCGTGGCCACCGACAGCCGACGCCTGGCGCTGGTGGAATTCACGCCGACCACACCACCCTCCGACCCGAACTTGCAATGCATCATCCCCAGCGCCATCGCCAAGTTGCTCGCCTCGCATTTGACCTGGAAGAGCGAAGTCACTTGCACGGTAGGAGAGCGCCAGGTCAGCTTTGACTTTGAAACGGTCACCAACGGGCGCTACCGGCTCATCTTTTCGCAGGTCGAAGGGAGCTACCCCAACTACCACAAATTCATCCGGCCGCTGCAGCGGGAAAACAGCATCTCGCGGGAGGCGTTGTTGCAGGCATTGAAGCGCGCCAGCGCCGCAGTGGAGGAAAAGGAGGGCACGGTCGATCTGCATTTTGAGGGGCGCCGGCTGGTGATCCAGGCCCAGACCACCTGCAAGTTTCACGAGTCGCTGGAGATGGACTATCAGGGGGAAACCTGCACGACCGTATTCGCACCGCGCTACATCGCCGAAGCGCTCGAGGCGAGCACCGACGCCCAGGTAAGATTCGATCTCCAAGGGCCGCAATCACCGTTGGTGTTTCAAGGCCACAACTGCATGTATCTGGCCATGCCACGCCGCCTGCACTGAACCGAATTCCTTCCGACCTGAAAACGATGCAAAAGAACCTGGCAGAACCTTTGTTCCCGGAGCGGGCGATCGGCTACGCAATTGGCCGGCGCATTCTGCTTCAGAATATGCACAAGGACATCGATCTGCCGACCTGCTTCATCGGACCGCCGGGAGTCGGCAAAACGGCCCTGGTCGAGGACGTCTGTCGGGAATTGAAAGCCAACCTGTGCGTGATTCCGCTGTCGTGCTACGATGCGAGTGAACTCAAAGGGATCCCGCGCGTCATTGCTCTGGAGGAATTGAGAAAGGTTCACCCGGATCGGATCAAGGACAACACCAGCGGGCTCGTCACCTACTACGCGCACAACTTTGAATTTCCCGCTACCGACGATCCCGAGCTGTGGGTGTTTTTCTTCGACGAGTTCAACACGGTGCCGCCCAGCACCCAGGTGCCGATCTTTCAGGCGACTCAAAAACGATGCATCACCGGCAGCTACAATTTTCCGAAACAAAATCGCATCGTGCTCGCTGGAAACCGGCCGAAGGATTCCGAGGCCGTTCACCCCATTCCCAGCCCCATCATCTCCCGGGTTAACCTGCATGAACTCACCTTCAATCATCTCGAGTGGCTGAATTGGGGCAGCCACATCAATCCCGGTATCCGGGGTTTCATCGCCAGCAACCCGGATCGGTTGTGTTATTTCACCAAAGAAATGGTTGAAGCCGTTCAGCCTTACGCGACGCCGCGCACGTGGGATTATGCCAATGACATCTTGAAGGGATACACCGAGACACAACTCGCGCGCATGGAACCCAAGAGCGAGTTGTGGAGCCAACTGCTCCATCACTTGTCGGGCACCATTGGCTACGAGAATGCCACCTTTCGCGACGGCACCCAGCGCACCTTGTTGCATTACCTGCAAGAAGCGGCGCAAGAAGAGTTGCAGGAAGCTGGGCCTGTCATCGGAAAGGTCCGCAGCTGGGTGCAGGTCTTCGAAGCTCGTCCAGAAAAGCCGAGGCTATTGATGATTCTCAAGCATCTGCCGGAATTGGAGCCGGCGCAGGCAGCCGTCTTCCTGAAGCGCCTGACTGCAAAAGCCTCCGATCTGGTGGCGCAAGCGCTCAAAGAACAACCCGCGCTGGCCAGGAACATCACCGGTGTTCCCGGTCTGAAGGAAACGCTCGTCCAACTCAAATAGCAGGACAACTCAAGAGCCCTAGAATGGAGAGAAATTTATGCAACTGAAAATCGTCACCCACGGCGGGACGTTCCGCTACAACCAATCCGGCCAGCCACTCGCGGAAATCACAGAGCCGTTCGTGCTGGTCGAAGTTTACACCAGGGAAGACGTGGTGGCCCTGTATGACCAGGGACGGGAGCATCTGGCCAACGCGTTCACCTATCAGGATGACCAAATCACGGGCATCAGCGCGGATGTCGGCGACCACATCCAGAATTTCTTTCTCGCCGAAGGAGCGTGGTATCTTCAGGAACTCAATCCGGCGGACAAGGACATAAAGAACCCGACCGTGAACAACACTCAGAGCGCATGTTTGGCTCAAGATCCCGGCGGCGTGACACCGGCGTCCAACAACCCGGGTATCTTTGCGCCCACAGCCGAACAGCGGCAGGTTTTGCGAGACATCCAAGTGACGGCCGAAGCTCTCCGGCACATCCAACCCGACCCGACGGCAGGTTGGGATCGTCAGGTTCAGAAGCTTTTGCTATCGCAGCAAGTCTTCGGAATCGGTGACCCGGAAAAGGCGTGCGTGGAGGGCAAGGCGAAGCTGGAGCAACTCGTCGCCCAAGCCAAAGCATCCGGCGTTCCGGCCAACGTCGTGGAGAGCAACCTTGCGCAGGGCGATGTGCCGGAAATGGAAGAGGAAGAGCCCTGAGTCACGCCCGCATCATCACGCCGGCAAGTGACCAAAGTGAGCCGCGCAAGAAGGCGAAAGCACGCATTCAACTTCATTCTTGGCGGGAACATTCTGCGGCGCGATCCTGCCCGCGCACCGGCGCGATTGCTTCCCATAATTCCTACAAAGGCTCTTCATTGGCAAACGAAGGAAAGCGACACAGACGTAACATCCACCGACAGGGCGCGCCAACCCAGCGACCGTGGCCCGGCGATCTTAGAATGGGGAGATGAAGATTGCGCATGGGCTTCCGCTGCTGCCGCCCGGCAGCACTTGTTATATTGACCTGACCGGTTTCCTTCACCGGCTGGCATACATGCCGGGCCCTCGCGGTCTGGATCCACGCCAGGTTACTTCCAGAGTAACGGGAGAACCCACATGGGGTCTCGTGGGGACGTTCAACCAACTGAGCACGCTGGCAAAGCAGCGGCCCGCCCGCGTCATCGCCTTCGCGGATTCGTCACGGGATGGATTTCGCGCCGAACTCCTGCCCACCTACAAGCGGAAGACTGGGTCACCTTATCTGCGCCAACAGTTTCATCGGCTGGCGCAATGCCTGCCGCACCTCGGAATTGCCGTGATCGGCGCTCGCGACGAATTCCCCGGCATGGAGGCGGAAGACCTCATTGCCAAAGCAGTTCAATCGAGCCGCAACCCAGCGGTAATTGTCTCCTACGACAAAGACCTGCTCCAACTCGTGAAGACTAACGTCAGTCATTACAACCCGCAAAAGAGGCAGCTGGTAACCGCCGCGAATATTGATGCACATCTGAAACAGGGATTCCTTCCAACAAATGCAAGATTGACGGGCCCGGACATGGCGGTCTTCCTCGCCTGCACGGGCGATGATTCCGATGGGATCAAGCCAATCGGCGGCATCGGGCCGGTGACGTTGGGGCAGTATTACGAGAAGCTTCGCGAAGGACTGACGAATCCTGACAAACTCGACGCCCTGGCGGCACTCGACTTGGAAGTCAAAAAGGACGCGGGGCAAAAGCCGCCGATTGGAGCCAGGCTCACGTCAATCTTCAAGCCACGGACCTGGATACCGGTCGTCAGGGTGACATTGTCCTGGGTACCATCCCTGAGCCTCGTCCCAACAAGGAAGCCTTCCGGCAGGTGCTTATGGATCTGACCATGCAATCCTTCCTGAAGCAGTACGACCAATGGTTCGCACCATTTGAAACACAGAGGCAGCCGTCGCTTTCTATCAGCTGAACTGTGATTTAAGCCAAGAGGACTTTCCTCGTTTTGACTTGAAATAATCGAACTTCATTTCCGTGGGCGAACCATTGCGTAGCGCGAACCCGGCCAAACACAAAAGGCGTGAATCCTTTTGTCAAAGCGTCGCAGCTCAAGACCAAGCTGCCGGGCTACGCGGTGGCGCGCATGCACGCGCTCAACCACCAGACGTTGCAGCATCTGGCCGCGCATCATCGTGAGAAGTTTCTCAAGGCATTCAAATACGTTCAGACCAGCGCCATCGGCAACAACCTCGCCGGGAGCCGTGGTATCGTGAGCTGCAAGGTGGACGGCATCGCCGCCTACTTCTATTGGGAGAAAGGACAAACTCCGCTCGTCTTTCATCTGCCATCGTGCGGAGTGGAAGTGGGATTGCCCGCCGCTGAGGATCTGGGGGCTGCCCTGGAAGCGGCCGGACACAGCAGCGCGTTGCTGGCGTGCGAACTGGCCGTTAGTGGCGGTCGTTCCCACAGCTACGAAGTAATTCGCATCGTCAACTCTCCGGCTTCGCGCGCCGAACTGGAGAAGCTGCATCTGACGACCTTGGATGTCATCATACTCGACAAACAGGAGAAGCAGGCGTTGGGATACGATGAGCGGGTAAAGATACTGCAAAACCTGCCTCAGACGGAGAAAGCGCACGGCGCGGACTTTCAGGAAGTGAATGGCTCGGAACAACTCAATGCCTATTACCAGCGGCAGATTGAGAAGCGCGAGGAAGGTATTGTGCTACACGACCTCGCGACCCACGTGGCGTACAAGGTCAAGCCGAAGTTCAATCTGGATCTGGCCATCGTGGGCTACGTGGAGGGCACGGAGGAATTGACGGGCAACGTGGCTTCCATCATGGGCGCATTGGTCTGCGACAACTCCTATCAATTGGTCGCCCGCGTGGGCGTGGCCGATCCTGCGCTCCGCGAGAGGCTGTTTCAGGAGCTGTCCCTGAAACGAGTCGCCGCCAATTACACCGAGACGGATTCCGACGGCCGCCCCATCCATTGGGTGCGTCCCGTAAAGGTGATGGAAATAAATGGAGAAGACGCGCAGTGGAACGACACCGACGGCAAGCCCTGGACCAACACGGTTCTGCAATTGGTCGGAGAACAATATCATTACCGGGGACAGGGATTCATCCTGAAACCGTTTCATCCCACGCTGGAGCGGATTCGTGAGGACAAAGCGGTTCAGGAATGCACCTTCAAACAAATCAATCAGGTGACGCTGCAACTGAAGCAGTCCGCGACCGCGAAACCTCCGAAAATCTTTTTGCGGGAAGTTTTCAGCAAGACGGTCAAAGGCAACACGGCCGTTCGCAAGATCGTCGCATGGGAACAGGAACGGGAAGACTACCCGCGCTTCGTCCTCCACACCGTTGATTACAGCCCGGGCCGCGCCAAGCCACTGGAGGAAGCGACGAAAGCAACCGACAGGGAAGACGAGGCCAGGCAGTTCATTGACGATTGGAAAGCGACTGAAATCGTCAAAGGCTGGGCAAAAGCATAAAATCCTATGGCAGCATGCACTTTCAATCTCGGTACGGAGAAATGCAGCAGTGAACTGCGGAAAGTCACGCGCGACGACCTCTATGGCAGTCGCCGGGTTCAAGCGCTCGGTGCTGACAACAAACCGTTGCAGCGGGCCGGAGTGATTGAGGAAGGCAACCTGTATCTCGTGAGCGGAGATGTCGGCCGGACGCTGCGCGCGGGCGAACATTTCACGCTTGCTCCCGTCGAGACTGTGGACAGCGCCACCGGGCAGAAAAAACAACTGGTTCCCAGTTCTTTCAAGCAAGCCCCTGAATTTCGCCGAGCCTCTGCCGAAGAGGTCAGCCTGTTGGAAGTCGCATCGGTTTATCGGCTGCCGGAGGCGAAACTCGCGCCGGGAACATTCTACCTCGGCACGTTCAATTATCGGGACGGGGTCGAGCGCAACGACGCGGCCATCCTCACCAACAATCACGGCACGTTCCTGCTGGTTGGCAAACTCAAGAAACCGCTTTTTGTCGGGATGGAAATTGACTCGCAGATCATTGCTGAAGCTGCCGGCGAAGAAGAAGAGGCCGAGGCTAGTTTTGAGTCCTTGTTCTAAAACCAGACGATGGAGGCCATGTGTACATCAAACTGACCAATTTTCAGAAACGGACAGCGGAACTTTTTCTGTTGTCGCTCAACTGCGCCAAAACCGCCAAGCGCGTCATCGCGGCCGAAAATGGACCGGTAGAACCAGAGTCGCAGGCCATCATTGGTCGCGTGCCGGGCGGGTGGGTAAACGGAAAAACCCCTCAGCAGATCACCGAAGCGCTCATCAAAGCCGATCCCGAAATCGACATGCAACTCATCGGCAAACCAGTCCGCATCCGCTCCGTGGCTTACCTTGACGTGCAACGAAAGCCGGCAGCCCATTTCCGGCTCGTGGAGGAGAAAGTGACCGCCGAAGGGGTTGTGAAGGAAGTGAAACCCTACAAGGCCAGCGAACCGAACATCGAACTGCCGGTTCAAATCGCTCCCAAAGGCAGCCAGACCAGCGACGATCTGGTGCAAAAATTTGTCACGCACAAAATTTATCAGGTGATTCACCTGGACAGCCTGTCCTTCGATTTTCTTTTCAAGCTCTGCCAGGAGATTCAGATTCAGCAAATGGGTTTCGTCCGCGTGAACGGCGGCATCAAAGGCAACGAGCCACTGACACTGCGTCGCGAAGGTCTTCCGGCCTTCGCTTATCTGCGTGGTCGCTTTGAAGGGGACAAGTATTGCTGCACGCTGCATCTGACTCATACCGAGCTCAAAGCCCCGGCGGAATGAGACTCTGAGGGAGCGCAACCTGCGGAAACCCGTTCCGTTCGGGTGCTCCAAAGGCTTCGCCGAACAACGGCAGGCGTCGACGCCCATCAGAAACCTATACTGGAGGGGAATGAGAGTCGCCATGCCGACCGAGAACACCAAGCCATACCACCGCTACAAGGGATTTTACCGACTGGAAGAGGAGGCCCGGCGACAGCTTTCCGAGCTGGTGGCGGGATGCAAACCGGAGTTCCTCGTCCTCCCGGCCGAAGCGCAGGCTGGCGTCGTCGAGCGGCTGCGGCCTGAAGCGCAGCGCGCCATCCTGAATGCCCTCGAGGGCCGGACTCAGATCGAAGAGGAGCATTTCGGCTACGATTGGAGCGACGTTTTGCCGCGACTTCAACCCAGCCCGCTGCGCCAGGCCGCGGGCCAGTACCTGTTGGAACATCTTCCTGCTCCCATTCGACATGCCCTCGATGAGCCGGATGTTTCCCGCCGGGATAAGATCGAGTGGCTGTACCGGGAAACGGTCGACCGCCTCCGGAAGTTCACGCCGTATCTGCCCTCCGAGGAACGCGAGTTGGCAGATTGGAAGCGCCAATGCCCCGAGGCCTACAGTCGCGCGGAGCAGACTGCACACAAAACGGCGCGGCTCCATCAGGATCGGAGCCGCAAGACAGGCGGAACAGTACTCTCCGATGAAGCCCGCGAACTGGCCTTTACCGGGCACCTGATCGCCGCGCGCAAACTCTATCAGCACGTCCTCGATCTTTCCGAATGCTACGATGGCAACACGACCGCCGTGGGTTTGAAAGTGCCGCCGGACATGCAGGCGCGCTACGGCACTCGGGCTTACGTGCGACTGGGCATCGCCAGCAAGCCCGTCATTTATCGTGATCCTTCTTCTGAGGAAATGGAGCAGTTCCAGGCTCTGTTGGATGGGCCGATGCTCCGCAATCTCCAGGAAAAGGTCTGCCCCTGGACCACGGAGACCGCAGCCGCCCAGAAGATTGATGTGAATCTTCTGGCTCGAGCCTATTGCCAGATCGTCCGGCCCTTGGATGGGCAGGACCGGAGCGCAACGGTGCATGAAGGCACGCTCCGGCATCTGGGACAAGACCTGAACTATTATCGGCTGCTCGGCTTCCGCGAGGACATTGCGCCCGAGCACGCCCGGATGTTCGAGGACCTGCTCGACTCTAATCCCGGATTGCAGGAGTTTCTGGATCAGCCCAGCGTCCAAGGGGCCTTCAAGGCGCATCGACTGGGCCAAGGTGTCGTGGAGTTGTCACTGCGCGCGGCGGTCGCGCACGAACTGGTGCATGCCGCGCGAAACTGGAGACCCGACTGCGTGGCGTCGCAGCCCAACGTGGTGGCGCAAGCGCAGGGCACGATCCCGCACATCATCCAGGATCTGGCAGCTTACCATGACGCGCTAATGCAGAGCGACTATCTGGCGGTGCGGCAGCGCAATTTCTTCAAGGAGCGGCTCATGGTTGAGCATCTGAACTGTGCCACTCCAAAAGAACGCGCCCGGATCGAAAGCTATTACCGGCCAATCGCCGTCGTCCTTGCGGCGCGAGACGACCAAAGCAACGAACCGGTGCCGAGCGATTGGAAAAGTCTCCGTTCCTACTTCGATCCGGTCACCAAAAGAGAATACACGGATTATCAAGTCGAGCTTCCGGAGGGACGGGCAATTCTTTGCCTGCGGAAAGGCGCCTCGCCTCAAATCGGTCTGGACGCTGCCAAACGGCTGCTGGACTTGGGCCAGCCGGCTCAAGTCAACGACAGCGCGGCGCGGATCAAGGGCGTGCGCATCTCCGAGTTGAGCTATAACGAATTGAACTCCTCGTGTCTGCGGCCCATCAGCATGGCCCGGATGCAATTCTACACTTCATTTTCGCCCGCGAAGACGCTCGACATCCTGCGCGGCACGTCTGACGAACCGACGACCGAGAACCTTATCGAGGCGTTGCGGCCGTGCTTTGTGTTGCGTTACAGCGACACCTATTGCCGGATCAAACCGGCCGAGATGATCCGGGTGAAATATCGCACGCCGACCGGAGAGAAAAAGAACCCGTGCTGGGATGCGAGCCAGGCTCTGTGCGGTCTGCGAAGTCCGGCCAACGATCCGAACATGCGAGACCGGCTGCAAAACCCGAAATGGGGTCTCATCATCATCGAAGGGGAAAAAAAGGCGGCTCTGCTGGCGCAGATGTGCGTGGAGCGCAGCCTGCCCTATCACGTGATGTCGCTGCCCGGGGTCTGGATGGGGCTGGCCCGCGGAAAACTGGTCGAGGAGTTGAATCAGTTCGGGATGCAGGACGCAAGCGGCCGGAGGCGCAACTGCCACATTTTTTTCGACAACGACAAGGCGTTCAAGGCGGGGGTCACCCATGCATTGATCGAAACCGCTGCCGCGCTTCAACGCGCCGGTGCCCGCGTCTTTGTGCCCAACCTGCCGTTCGGCAAAAAAGTAAAAGGGACGGACGATTATGCCATGGCCCATTGCCGGCGCGGAGACATGATCGATTATCAGCCGCTGATCGACATCCTCGAGAACGCGGTGCATGTGCCCGAGCGCCCCCGCAAGGTCAAGTATCCGGCCTCGGAACAGGAGCGCGAGATCAACCGCAAGCTCAACGAGGCGGAGCAGATTCATGAGCTGCAGAGCGCGCTCAGGGAGAACCGGCTGGACGGACCGGAATCGCGCCAGCTTTTTCTGCTGCAAGCTCCCTATCTTTTCAAGAGCAGCACCGAGCGCCAGAATTCGACGTTCTGGGACAGTCTCAATGAACGTGGTCGCGAGAGCCTGCTCGAACCGTTGCTCAAGGACAACCCCGCCATGAAATTGCTCAGGCAGGCGTGCGGGGGAATTCCGAGATTCGACGAGGGTCCCACAGCCAAGGATTTCACCAACGGCAACCCACCATTGGTTGCCCAACCCGCCATTCTCGCTCCCGAATTGTTCGCCCTCTCCTGAAAGCGGCCCCGACCGCACGGCCCTATGCTGGAAGGAGGCGCTGTGGCCTCGATAGATACCTAGCGAACAAATGGGAAAAGCCTTTCAACCCGCGCCGGCCGGTGTGTCACACGGGACTTGCGCGCCGTCCACAAATCCTAAACGACCGCCAGTCCGGCGAATCCTGACGATGCTGATTCTGGGACTCGGCCTGGCCGGATCGCAACTGGCTGCGCAGACACGTCCCGCCAACGACGACGTGGCCAACGCGAGTCCGATCACGATCGTCTCCAACTACGTATCGGATGCCGCGGGAAACGTCATCTTCCAACGACCGGCCCATCAGGCCAGTTTCATCGCACCGGTAGCTGGGTCCACCCTGGAACCGGGCGAAGCCAACCACGCTGGCGCCAACCCCGTGGGCAGCGTTTGGTACGCCTGGACCGCACCAGAACGCGGCACCCTGCGCATCACCTCGAACCCCAACATCCCCAGCGTGCTGGGACTGTACACGCTCGGACTCTCGCCAGTCGCCGCCACCACCAGCGGGACGCTCTCTGCGACGGTCAGTTCCAACACCGCCTATCTCGTGGTCGTTGCCAATCCGGCGGGGACGTGGGCCGACGTTCCGGTCGAATTCAATTTCTTCCCGCCGCCACCCAATGATCTTGCCGCCAACGCCACGGTGCTGCCCGACAGCCTCACGGTAACCAACGTAAACGTCGGGGGCAGCGTCGAGCAGATTGAGCAGATACTCCACGAGTTCACCGGCTTCAATTACGACGCGACGCAGGACGTGGGGGATGCGTCGGTGCGTAGCGTTTGGTATCGATGGACTGCTCCGAAGAATGGGTTCTTCTACGTCTGGTTTAATTCCAGCACGTCGATGCGGCTGGACATCGGGACCAACGCGCCGCCCGGCTTCACTCCAGTCGCCTCCTCTGGATATGTGAACGGTTCGTCCGCCGTTTCCATTCGCTGCGCTGCCGGGCAGACTTATTACCTTCGCACCTACGTGGACAGCGTTTCCTACACCGGCGGGTACAGCTTCCGGATGACCTATTATGTCGAGCCTTCCAACAACAACTTCGCTCGGGAACGGCTCATGCCCCTGATCCAGACAACGCTGTCCGGCGATCTAGGCGACGGCGTCGTCATATCTCAGCCCCTTTACACTGGAACCTGGACCGAACACACGCAGGGAGCCGACACCGAGGCGGGGGAGGTTGATTCCTACTGGTCGGTTTGGGACCGCATCCCCGATATCGGAGGCAATCTCACAGTCACGCTCAACAGCACCGCCTCTCCCTTCTTTCGACTCTATTCGGGCGGCACTCTGTCCACGCTATCCCAGGTCTCGTGGATGAATGGCATCACCTCCTACACCCAGACCTGGTCGCTTGCGAGTGGAACGCCCTATCATATCCGTCTCTCGCCCAACGGAACGTTCTGGGAGTGCGCGTTCGAGCTCCATGCAACCATTTATCCCACGCCGGCCAACGACAACTTCGCCAACCGCCAGCCCCTCAGCGCGGTGAATGTGCGAACCAATTACCTGAACTGGGACGGGCAGGCCATCGTTCATTATGTGGAGGACTACGCTCTGGTTGGCGGCCTGCAACTGGGCGCCTCCGTGGAATCCGGGGAAGGCAATTATCCCTGGTCGTCCTGGCGCTCCATTTGGTACTCGTGGATTGCCAATCGGGCCGATCCGGTCATCGTCTCCACGCACGGCAGCATGCTTCCCGGCGGCACCAATGCTTTGAACACCTGGCTCTCACTTTGCACCGGAGACGCGGTCAACGCGTTGACCACGGTCGCTTACAACGACAACGCCGACGGCCTGTCAACCAGCCGAATCAACTTCACGCCGGTTCCGGACACGGAATACAAGATCAAGATTGATGCGTTCACCGCGCCGGGCTTCACCAAGCTGCTGGTGGCGCAACCGCGGCGGCACTCCAACGACCATTTCACCAATGCCATCGTGCTGAGTTCGACAATTCTTCCAGCCCCGGCAGGCACAAACTCTCAGTTCACTCTGTATGGCGCCCATTACAACGCCACAGCCGAGACTGGGGAGCCGAACGGAACCGCTACCCTCTGGTATCGCTGGACAGCGCCCGCGTCCGGACCGGTCATGCTGAAGTTGATCACGCCCGGCATCGGGACCCACGCGGTCTCAGTCTACACCGGCGACGCCGTCAACGCACTGGTCAACCGGGCCAACAGTTCCGTGTACGCTGACGGCAATTCCTACGCGAGTTTCACCGCTGATGCCGGCGTCACTTACCACATCCAGGTGCGCGGAAACTCGGGTGCTTTCCGCCTGGACCTCAATCAAAAAGACAGCAGTGTGCCAGCGGCCACCGGCAACGACAATCGCGCCGAATCCTATGCCCTGTTCGCAGACTCGGCCAACACAGCGGTGCGCAGCAGTGCCAGCGGCAACGCCCGCGATGCCACACTCGAAGCAGGAGAACCGGACGCGATCACCGCCCTGCAGAACGCCGGAGCGGAGTTCAATGACAACTACGCGATTTCGGGAACCAACTCTCTCTGGTGGTCCTACACCACGACGGACAACACCAACCTCAGCCTGGTCATCTACAACAACCAGTTGACCGCCTGGTATCCGCTGCACACAAAATGGGGCAGCCCGCTCCAGGAATTGCTCTCCGCCGGGAGCATCACGATCAACGGAAGCGCCACCTCGTCGGGCATCACCTACGGCACTGGCGGAGTGTACATGGCACCCGACGCCAGCCAGTGGTTCACAGTTCCCAAACACCACGGTCCAAAGTTTCGCATGGAGTTTTACTACACCTACGGCGTGAGCAGTGGATCCACCTATAACACCGTAATGGGGTCGCCTTCTTCCAGCTATCGGTTCGTCGAGGTGCGCAATTCCGATCGGATGCTGGGTTATTACAGCGGCGGCTTTTATTCCTCCGGGATCAGTCTCACTCCGGGTCGCGAATATTACATCGCCGTTGAGTGCGACGTGAACAAGCTGACGCTGTGGGTGGACGGCAACAAGGTGATCGACCGGGCCTCCATCTGGAGCGTCGACAGCTATTATCTCTCCTACATCGGAACCGGCAACGGCCAGAGCAAGTGCGGCGGCACGCTTCGCGATCTGCGCATCTATGACGGCTTGCCCGTCGCGCACACCACCTTCGCGGCGTGGCAGGGAGAAACGTTCAAGGGCACCGACGACGATGCGCTCATTTTCTTTAGCAACCCGGCGACCACTTACGACCTCAGCGTCATCCCGTTGACGACCAACTCGCTGTTCAACTTCTCCGTTTATGAGCGGGTGTTGCGTGCCGGCAACGACGATCCTTGGGCGGCTCAAGACATCCTGCTTGGAACCAATGTCACTTCTTATGCGCTACCCAACGGCACGGTTTGGGTTACCAACGTTGTAGGGAACGCGACCGGCAACTCCTGGGGTGCGTCACGCTATAACGGCGAGCGTGACCGGATCAGCACCGGATGGGACACGCTATGGTACAAGTTTACGGCGACCAAGTCCGGGACCACGATCATCACTTTGTCTTCAACGAACCGGAACGCTCTGGCGCTGTATCCTGCTGCGGACCACTTCAACACGATTACTTACAGTTCAGCAGCCTCAGCCAACAGCATGCAATTCACGTCCGCGGCTGGGACGACCTATTACCTCCAGGCCAGTTTCGAGTACCGGCAACCGTTTCAGATGACGGTGACTCAACCCGAAATGCCGGCGAACGACGATTACGCGGACTGGCAGTCAATTGACTTCTCGCAAGTGGTGTTGACCACGAATGTGCCCAACGGAACGGTGACCGCAACCAATCTTGCGGCGCGGATTGCGGCCTGGAATGACAACGCCACGTTGCAGGCTTCGGAGCGCAACATCGGTTATGACAACGGCAACAGTTATTCGTCGGGCCGGACTGTCTGGTGGCGCTTTACCGCGCCGGTCAACGGCTGGTACACTTTCGACGCGACCAAATCCACCTTCAAGGCACAGGTCGGCCTCCACGCCAGTGGCGACGGAGTGACGAGCGCTTGGGATTACGCCAATGGCACCGGCAAACTGACTGTGTTCCTGACGGCGGGCTCTGTGTGGGAACTGGGCATCGATGGCATCAGCGGAGCCGACGCCGGTTACGGTGGCGTCAATCTGGACGTGGACTGTGGAACGTCTCCGCCGAACGACGATTACGCGAACTGGTTTCCGATCGGCTTCAATCCTGTCCCGATGAACGTCACCGCACCGAACGGCACGGTTTACTACACAAACTACTCAGCCCGGATCGCGGCCTGGAATGACAACGCCACGCTGCAATCTTCGGAGCGCAATCTCGGCTATGACAACGGCAACAGTTATTCGTCGGGCCGGACGGTCTGGTGGCGCTTCACCGCGCCGGTCAACGGCTGGTACTCCTTTGATGCGACCCAATCCACCTTCAAGGCGCAGGTTGGCCTCCACGCCAGCGGCGACGGAGTGATGAGCGCATGGGATTACTCTAATGGCACCGGCAAATTGACTGTCTTCCTGACGGCGGGTTCGGTCTGGCAGTTGGGCATCGATGGCATCAGCGGCGCCGATGCCGGCTACGGCACCATCAATCTCGATGTGGACTGTGTCACCGCTCCCGGCAACGATTCCTTTTACAGCCCGACGAGCGTGGCTTGGGCCACCAATGTTTCCTACATCGAGTTGCCGAACGGCAACGCGATGGTGCGCAACTACACGATGGCGGTGGCCGGCCAGAGCCTCGGGGCCACTTTCGAAAGCGGCGAATACAGCTTGGCCAACATCACGGGGGTCAGCATCTCTGGACGCTCCGTGTGGTGGAATTTCACCGCACCCGTCAGCGGTCGCCTGACTGTGGACACGACCAAATCCGCCTACAAAACCCAGGTCGGCATCAAGTCATCGTCAACTGGCATCGGGAGCAGTAGTTGGAGTGGCTACTCGGGCAACGGCAAAGTCACCCTTTGGGTGACCGAAGGCAGCCAATACCGGATCGTAGTGGACGGGACCACCACCGACGTCGGCTGTGGCAGCGTGAATCTCGACCTCTTGCTCCAGGAGCCGGATTCCCACAACAATTACCCCGGTCCATTCGTCGCGTTTACGACCAACATCACGACTGAAACGATCGCCGAGTTCACCCTCACAAATTATACCTACACCCTCCGTGAAGCAGCCCACAACATCGCGGCGAGCATGGAAGCCGAAAGCAATCCTGCCAACTGGCTCGGAGGCTCCTACACGGGCGGAACGCTGTGGTGGAATTTTCTCCCGCCCGCCTACGGTGGACTGACGGAGGTTTCGCTGGCAGGGACTCCGCTCAACACCATTCTGCGCGTGGGCAATCTCTCCAGTGTGGGATCCAGCGCCGTCGTCGCGGTCAACGATGATTACTACGACCAGAACGCCGCGGTCAGCTTCTACGCCACACAGAACCAGACCTATACGTACAAGGCGCAGGTGGACACGAGAGCCGTCGTCGGACAGGACATCGGCGGGATCAATTTCAATATCGACGTTCAAGGCGCCCCCGCCAACGACCTGTACGCGAATCGGGCGGGCATCACCCTGACGGGCACGAACCAGTTGGGAAACAAGAGTTGCAGTTTCACCCGGCTGGCGGGCAGCACGACCATGGCTTGGAACGAGGGTGAGAATTTTGGAAGCTGGCTGTCGGGAGCCGCCGCCAACCGCAATCTCTGGTACAAATTCTCGCAGCCCCAGGACGGCGTGATGGAGGTTACGGTTGAAAGCCCAGCCACGCACGCGGTGGCTCTTTACACTGGTTTCAACTCCACGCCCTCAGCCTATGCAGCCGGCACGAATGTCACGGTGGCACGGTGGATTAACGCGAACACCGAATACACGATCTGTGTCGATGGGCAGCAACCTGGACCGTTCGTCATGAACGTGAGGTTTTTCCCCGGTTATCCGGCCAATGACGCGTTTGTCAATCGCATTGCTCTCACCAACGAAATAACCAGCGCCGGGACTTTGGAAGCGGCCACCCGGGAGAGCAACGAACCGGGCTTCCACGGCAACAGCGTTTGGTACACGTTCACGCCCGAATGCACGGGAATCCTCACGATCGACACCGAAGGCAGTCCGGCTGACACCCTGCTCGCCGTTTACACAGGTTCCGTCCTCAACGGGCTTTCGCTCGTGGCCCTGAACGACAACGCCGATGGCCAGACCCACAGCCGCGTGCAGTTTCCGGCAACCGCAGGAATTCCGTGCCAGATCGCTGTCAGCGCCGCGTCCGGCTATGCGAGTTTGTTCCAGATCACAGCGCGCATGAGTTGCGCCGACGGAGTCGCAGCCCGGCCGGGATCCGGCACATTCATCGAGCCGTTCGGGGTCCGCTTGAGCAACCCGGCGAACCTCCCGATCTACTACAATCTCAACGGAGGACCGCTTGAGACCTACTCCGCCCGGCAGATCACCTACACGAACCTGACCAACGCCAGTTTCGATACGGATGGACTCCCGCAGAAGACCAGTGCCAACAACTGGGATGGCGGATTTGTTTCCGCCGAAGCAAGCGCCGGAGACGGTTATGCAGAGGCCGTGATTGCCGACGCAACAACCCACAAAATGCTGGGCCTGGACGCTGTCGACTCGGGCAGCAGCTACACGGATATTCAATACGCGCTCTACTTCCGCAATGACGGTCTGGTGGATATCTACGAGAACGGCACGGCGATCCGCACGAGCATCAGCCGTTATACCGCGGGGGACGTCGCCCGCGTCGAGCGGAAGGGCGACCTGATCTATTACAAGCTCAACGGAACGATCGTGGGAACCTCATCCTCCCGATCCACTGGACCCCTTCACCTGGACGTGGCGCTCTGGAACATGGGCGGCAAAATCGGTCCGTGCTATTTGGTTGGCAGGACCACGGAGGGCGTGGACCTCCCCAACCCAGGCATTCAGATTACCCAAGGCGACGCCGGAGGGAACGTTGCGCTGGCTGCCTTCGTCTCGGGCGGCCCCACGAATACTTGGCACTATAAGCTCCAGTCCCCCAATCCTGTCGTTCTCCGGGGCAAGCCCATCACCTGGACGTCTGTCTACGGGCTGACCAACAAGGGTATCGGCGTTCAAAAATCAATCTCGACCAGTGCCTGGGACAGCGGCGCCATCTCCGCGGAATCTTCGAGCGGCGACTGCGCGGTGGAATGTGTGATCAACCGCAGCCCGTACCTCTCCGCCGGGGGAGCGTACATGGGCATGCACTTCATGATGGGGCTGGATGAGGTGGACTCGGGCTACGGATACGGCGACATCCAGTACGCCATCCACACGTCTTCGCCCGGTTATGGAACGACCTACGCCTACGTCTATCAGAACGGCAGCCAGCGAGCGAACATCGGTCCGGTGGTCGAAGGAGACCGGCTGCGGGTGGAGCGCCGCAGCGGGACCATATACTATTACGTCAACGACCAGCAGAAGTACTCCACAGCTGGCGCGGGGAACACGCCGCTCCATGTGGATGTTGGCATCCACTACCCGGGGTTCTCGCTTGAGAACGTCACGTTCTACCGCGAGGAGGATCCGGCGCTTTATGTGCTGGCGCAAGCCGCCAACGAAGTCCGCTACACACGGGCCGCCTGGCCGAGCACTTCAGCATCGGTTACCGGCGGCAGCCCGGTGGCGATAAATCCAATTGTCCCGCCGGAGACCAGCAATTATCGGTTCAAGAATTTTCGAACGGGGTTCGCGCCGAGCGACGAACTGGAGATCAATTACGTCTCCGTCGGGACCAAAGTGCAGGCGCCGGAGTTCGTGGTGCCCGGCCCGGTGATCACCGCACCCATCGACATCGGGCTGCGCTCACCCTCCGGCGTGGGCGGCATCTACAAGATCACTTTCCCGGACGGTTCGCTCACCAACATTTTGAGCACGGCGACCAACGTCAGTTTCGCCGCCAAAGGCAGTGGGATCTACAAAGCCCAACTGGCTTTGCTCTCCGGCAACACCACGACAATCACCAGCACCAATCTCCTTTTCGTTGTCTCCGATCTCGTCGTCACGCCAGAGTCCAGTTCCTTCGCCACGGCGCCGCTGACCGTCACGGCCAGCCACACGTGCCCGATGAGCATCTTTTATACGTTCGCCACGAACGGGGGGGACATTCCCTACACCGCGCCCCTCCAAATCGGGGCGAGCAACGCGACAGTCCGGTTCATGGCCACCCGCTCCGGATTCAGTCCCCAATTCCTTTCCCGCACCTACACATACGCGCCGGACATCGTAGTCACGCCATCGGGACAGTTCGCCAACGCCACCATGTTCGCCATAAATGGCGGAGGCGACCTGAAATACTCCGTCGCTGATGGATCTTGGCAGACGTACGAGGGACCGTTCACGCTGGACGGCATAGCTGATGGCAGCGGAACCATCCGGGCCTATTCCACAGCAGGCACAGAAACCAACGTCACCGCCGTTTCCTTTAAGGCTGCAGCCCCAATTGTTACGCCGGTGAGCGGCCAGGTCAGCGGGCCGTACACAGTTTCGGCAACATCGGCCACGACCAACGCCAGCATCTATTACGCAATCGGAGACCAGATGGGAAGCATGCCCGCTCTGGCAGACGCCACAAACCTCTTTACGGCCGATCTAAACTTGGAGGGATCCCGCACGCTCATTTTCGTGGCTCGCAAGGCCGATTACCTGGACAGCCAGCCGGTGACAAACAGCTATGCGGCGAAAATCGCAATGCCCCGGTTCGTGACCGAGGCAGACACTTTCCCCGGGCCGGCCACGATCACGGTAGAGTCCGGGGACAATTACGGCGGTCAGTTCATCCTGACCGCACCGGGCGGATCCATCTTGATGTCCAGCACGACCGGAACGAACAACACGGTCACATTCACGATCAACGAAACCGGAGAATATGCTCTCATCATGCGCCGGATCGGTTCCATCGATTCGGATCCGGCCACGAACACCTACAGCTTTGAGATCACGGACGTCGTGCTGAATCCGCCGGCCGGCCCGTTCTACAATCCCTTGACGCTTTATTACACGTGGGACTCGATCAATCCGAAGCCGGTGACCATTTATTACACGCTCGACCAGTCGGTGCCGGTGCCCGGACAAGCAGGCGACCTGCCCAATTTGCTGACCAACCCGGGCAACGATCTGGCGCTGGTTGGAGGCAACATCCCGGGCTGGACGGAAGTCGTGGGGGCCAACTGGACCCAGCGCAGCGGAGCGCCGGTGCCTCACTCGGGGAATTATTATTTCTTCGCCGGCGTGGCCACCAGCGCCGAGTTGAGGCAGGACGTGGACGTCAGTTCTTACGCGACCGATATTGACGCTGGCCTCGTCACCTTCGACTTCTCCGGCTACGTCCGCAGCTACGGCGACGGTGACCGGTCCCGGATTGTGGTCGAGTACCGCGAC
The DNA here is from genome assembly GCA_016708315.1 of bacterium. Classification (NCBI taxonomy): domain Bacteria; species bacterium. The sequence continues at coordinate 16,640 of JADJGC010000008.1, read as the reverse complement.
ACCGCCAACACCGCGGTGCTGGGGCAATACGATTCCGGCGACTACAGCCAGAGTACGACGTGGCTGCAGTTGACCGATTCCCGCGCCGCGCCGGTTGGAACACGCTACGTCCGGGTCCGTCTGATCGCCACGCGCGCAGCCGGCAGCAATTGCGACGGCTATTTTGACACGCTCTCGCTCACCGCGCGCCTGGCACAGCCCAGCTCAACATTCCGATACACCGGACCGTTTCCTCTCACCAACACGACCACCGTCACGACTCTGGCCCTCCGGGACGGGTACCAGTCCAGTCTCTTCACCAATCTCTACACGTTCATGCCGGCGATCACGGTGGACCCCGCGCCCGGCGTTTATCACAATCCGATTACCGTGACCTTGTCCGGGCCGGCGGGATCAGAGTACAAGATCAACAATGGCAGTTGGCAGAGTTACACCGGCCACTTTCCCCTGACCGGCATTGGCAGCGGAACCGTCAATGTGTGGACCAAATATCCGGCTGGGCCGACCAATCAGGCAATTTACGTGTTCCGCGTGGCGGACCCCGACGTGCAGCCGCCCAGCACGTCCTTCCCGGACGAGCCGCCAGCGACGCTGACGATAAACGCATCGGATTCCACGGAGGGCGCCGTCATTTACTACGCGATGGGAGATGTTTCCGGAGGCAACGCCTCAGCCAGCGCGATCACAAACCTCTACACAGGCCCCATCACGGTGGCTTCGACACGGCAGTTCATTTTTGAAGCGCGCAAGAATGGATACCAGACCAGCAGCCAAATCATGCGCACGTACTCCGGGCGACTGCCCGCGCCGTACTTCATCACGGCGGAGGGAACGTACTACGGCCCATTGAGCGTCTCCGTCGGCTCGACGCTCTCGAACACGCCACAGTCGTTTGTCCTGACTTATCCCAGCGGCACGGCCGTAACGAACAGCGCCAGCAGCCACATCACCAGCTTCACGATCAACGAGTCTGGGGTCTATCAGCTCCAGGTATTCAAATCGAACTGGCTGCCTTCGCCGGTCGCGAACGCGACGTTTACCTTTCAATGCGCCGATCTTGCAGTGACGCCGCCCAGTCAGACTTTCAGCGACCCGTTGCAAGTGGTCGCCTCACGCGGTGGCAATCCCAAGCCGATGACGATTTATTATACCGTGGATGGCACGGTCCCCAGCGCGGCCGGGCAAATCGTCAATCCCGGTTGCGAAGAGGCTCTGGCCGGCGGCGATATCCCGGGCTGGGTGAAAGCCTCGGGCAACTGGACGCGCTCAAGCGGAAGCGCTTACGAGGGGACCTATTATTTCAACCCCAACACGAGCGGCGGCAGCGCGGAGCTTTACCAGGACGTCGATGTTTCGGCCGACGCTGACGCCGTCGATGCTGGCAATGCGGTGTTTGTCTTTTCCGGTTATGTGAAGTCTGGAGGCGACCAGGCCCGCACCATCGTCGAGTATCGCGACGACGGCGGCGTGGTCCTGAGCCAGTACGACTCCGGCAACTATGCCGGAACAACCTGGCAGCAGAACACCGACACACGCACGGCGTCGACTGGCACGCGCACCGTTCGCGTGCGCCTGATCGGGACCCTCACTAGCGGCGGTTGGATCGATGCCTGGTTTGATGCCATCTCCCTGACGGCACAGTTGCCCGCAATGGGGAGCACCTTCATTTACACCGGTCCGATTACGGTGACCAACACAACCCACTTCCGGTTCATGGGCACGCGCCAGGGATACCTTTCTCAATATCTGGATCGGCAATACACTTACGCCCCCGGCCTGGTAATCAGTCCTTTGTCGGGTACCAACCATCAGGCCATCACGGTGACCATGACACCTTACAACACCAACTCGGCCATCTACTACCGCATCAACGATGGGCAATGGATGCCATACGCCGCGTCCTTTGGGCTGGATGGCGTCTCCAACGGTGTTGCTGTGGTCCAGGCTTACACGATTACAGGACCGGTGATCAGCCCTACCAACACAGTGACCTACACCTTCAAGGTCGCTGACCTCGCCGTTGAGCCAGCCAGTCAAAGCCCGCCTGTGTCCGTCACGGCCACTACAACAACGCCGGGGGCGAGTGTTTATTTCGCTATCGGCAATGACGGCGGGGAAACACCCGGCATTTCGGCAATTACCAACCTGTACCGGGGACCGATTGGTGTCAGCAATACCCGAGCGCTCATATTCGAAGGGCGCAAGGACGGGTATCTCTTCTCCGATCGAGTCACGCGCATCTTCTCGGGCGTCCTGCCTTCACCGCAGTTCGTGACGCCTTCGGGCACGTTCACCAACCAAAAAGCCATCACAGTGAATTCGGGACTCGAAGGTTACGGCGCCACGTTCCAGTTGTTGACGCCAAGTGGAGCACTGGTCACTTACGCAAGCAGTTCCGATACGGCGCTCATCAACATCAACGAATCGGGCGAGTGCCGGCTGACCGCCACCAAGGCGAACTGGCTGCCGTCGGGCAGCGCTACGCGCAGTTACAATTTTGCGGTCGGCGATCTCAAGGTGACGCCGCCAAGCGGGGCGTTCAGTTCCTCGAATCTGATCGTCACCGCGCAAAGCAGCATTTCCAATCCCAGACCGCTTAGGATTTACTACGGCACGGACGGGAGCATTCCGACCACCAACTCGACCCCTTACACCGGGAGCATCACGATCACCAACGACACAACGATCCGCTGGCTGGCCACACGCGATTATTACGCGCCCCAATATGCCACCAACACTTATTCCTGGGTGCCGGGCATCACCCTGGACCCGCCGCAAGGCGTCTTCTCGAACGCCACCACATTCGCGTTGAGCACGCTGGCGGCCGGCGCGCGAATTTTCTTTTCCACGAACACGACCGATTGGCACGAGTATTCCGGACCGATTGCGATGGATGGGTTCAACGCCGGGACAGGCACACTGCGCGCGACCTACACCAACGCCAGCGGGTTCGGTCCAACCAACTCTTTTACGATCAGCTTCGCGGCCGCCACGCCCGAAGTCTCACCGACCAACCAGACGGTTTATTCCAACCTGACCGTCACGGCGTCCACGGTCACCACTGGCGCGCACGTGTATTACTCGCTTGGCGCTTCAGGCTACGACACCGTCAATCTCACCAACCTCTATACGGGACCGGTCACCGTCACCAACCGGAGCTTCATGACTTTCCAGGCCCGAAAGATCGGCTATCAGAACAGCGCCAGCGTGCAGCGGAAGTACATCCAGAAACTTCCGAGACCCACGCAACTGACCACCGGCGATTATACCAATTGGGTCACCGCGTTCGTCGAACTGCCGCAGCCGATCCCGGGCGTTTCCATCGTGGTGACGCATCCGGCGGGAACGAACGAAACCAGGGGCGTGCCCCTCTCCAGCAGTACTGGCAAGCCGCTGGGCAATTACACTGCTAATGCGACGGGCGAATACATCGTCAGGGCCACGGCAACGGACTGGGAATCATCCGATGCGATCACCAATACGCTGCGGTTTTACGTCCGGGACCTGAGCACGCCCGCTGATCAGTTGTTCAACACACCCGTGTTTCAAGTCCCAGCGGTTTCCTCACTCTTCCCGATCAATCCAAAACCGTTGATCGTTTACTACACCACCGACGGGAGCACACCCGACACGAATAGCACGCTCTATACGAGTCCGGTGCCGATCAATGCGACCACCACTTTCAAATGGCTGGCGATGCGTGAAGGTTATTATCCGCAGACCCACACCAACACGTACACCTCTGTGCCGCCGCTGGCCGTCACGCCTCAACCGGGGACTTATTCCAATGCGATCACCGTCACACTGACCTCGCCAAACAATGAACCGGTTTTCTTTTCGGCAAGCGGCGGGCCTTGGCAAGCCTACACCGACCCGATCACCTTCGATGGGTCCTTGCCGGGCGGGCCGCCAGGGATCCTTTCATTGCAGGCCATCTATACCGGTGGCACGACCAACTTTTTCAATTATCTGTTTCAAACCGACCCTCCGGTGTTGACGCCTCAAGACCAGGTCCTTTCCACCGGTCCAATCACTCTGACGGCGGCCAACGGAAACACCATCGGAGCCCAAGTCGTGTATTTCGAGGGAGACGCCGGCGGCGGGGCAGCCAGCACAAACCGGCCGATGATCGCGTATTCCGAGCCCATCACGGTTTCCGCCAGCCGGTCCTTCCTGTTTCAGGCGCGAAAGAACAATTATCAGCCCAGCGCGCCGGTCCATCGCACATTCACCAGCCAGTTGCCTGCCCCAACGGTGCTGACCCAGCCCGGCACGTTCACTGCGCCCGTGCAAGTGCAGGTTCAGTCCGGACTGCCCGGTTACGGCGGAATCTACCTAATGACCCATTCTGGTGGCCCGTCCGGCGAGGACTGGATCACCAACAAAGTCACCACGGAGTCGCCGTCGGTATCCTTCCAAATCAACGCCAGCGGGACATACCAATTCCAGATGCAACGCGCCGGCTGGCTGGACAGCGATCCGGTGACATGGAACGCCACCTTCAATGTGGCGGATCTCGCGGTAACGCCGGCCGGCGGTCTCATCAGCATTCCCAACACGCCGGTCACGGCCAAGGGAGGCAGCAATCCCAAGCCGCTGAAGATCTTTTACACGCTCGATGGAACCGTTCCCACGACCAACTCGGCCATCTACGCCCAGCCGATTCTGGTGAATGAAGACACGACGATTACGTGGCTCGCGATGCGCGATGGCTACAATCCGATGATTCAGACCAATTCGTATGTGTTCGTGGCCGGTGTGGCCATCAGTCCCGTCGCAAATTCCTACAGCAACGCCACTGCTTTCACACTCACGCCACTGGGACCCAGTGACCGTATTTATTACCGGACCAACCTGAGCGACTGGCTGCAGTACACCGGTCCGTTTACGCTGGATGGCACCGCAGAAATCCACTGCTATTCACAGCTCAGTACCAGGAACAGCATTACCAACCAATACACCGCGACATTCAAAGTGGGTCCGGTGACGGTGTCGCCCGGGAACCGGGTGTTCGCAAACTCCTTCGACATTGTTGCGAACAACGGCACCACCAACGCTGCGATCGTTTACAGCCGCGGCAATGAAGACGCCGGTCCGCCGCCACGCAGTCTCGCGTGGATCACGAACATTTACACCGGCCCGATCCCTCAGACACCCGACAACAGTTCGTATTACATCTTTTCGGCGACCAAACCGGGCTACACCGCCGCCGACTGGGTGGACCGCATTTACAATGCGAAGATGCCACTGCCCAACTCAGCCCTCGGGACAAACCTCCAGATCTCGGCGCCCACCCTCAACACGCTGACCCTGTTCCGTCCGAGCTACGTCTGGAACTGGACCACCAATTACGCAAACCGAAAGCGCATCAATGGTTCGGTTCAACCCTTTGTCAATGTGACCTACATCCATCCAGGCACCTATTGGTACTATGCGCAACGGAACGGCTGGGCCGATTCGGATTACCTGCCCGTGACCGTCACGCTCAAGCAGCCCGACAATTTCGCCGAGCGCATCGATCTGACACTGCTCTTCCAAGGCGCCACCTACAACAACGGACAAGCGCCGCAAACTTACGGCGCGCTGGGCGACATCAGCGGCGCCACGCGCGAAGACAACGAGTGGGATGGCACCTTTGAGGATGAGGGGATCATCACCACCGATGCGGCCCGCGTCACCTCGCTCTGGTATCGTTGGGTGGCGCCAACCAATGGCCTGGCGCAGATCAATGTCTTCAACAATTACAGTGGCGCAACCAACCACTTCATCTACGGGGTTTACACGGGCGACAATCTGGCTGGTCTCAGCCCTGTCTTGCTGGCTCGCCAGCCCACAGAGTTCATGGCCGTGGCCGGGACCGAATACAGCATTTCAGTCAACAACGGTCTGTCGCCTGGAGATGGAGGAGAATTCCAGGTTCAGATCGAGTTTTACCCGACGCCATTGAACGACCTCTTGACCAACGCGATTCCGATCTTCGCCGGGCAAGTCTATTCGGCCTACACCCATGCCGCCACCAATGAAACGGGCGAGATCAGCGGGAACAGCACGTGGTGGCACTTCAGCACGTTGCAAGGTGGCACATTGGAAGTGCCGCTCACGGCGGGTGTGGAAGCGACGCTCTGGCAGGGCGAGAGCACCGCCTCTCTGACTCAGATACCGCTGCAATATCACACGGCGACCGACTATCACTTCCCGGGAATCACGACCAACAACTATTTCTTCGTCCTGCCCACCAGCGGCAGCTACAAACTTCGGGTAGCGGGCACAAAGGCGATCTACAGCTTCGCACCGAAGTTTCACCTGGCGCCGCCGCATGACGATTTCCCCGCCACGGTACGACTGCCAGCCGGCGTCCAGGAGCAGCAGGACAATTATCTGCTCTCGGCCGTCTCATACGACTCGACGACCCTGGGCGCCACTTTGCAGACGAGCGAACCTTCCAACGCGTGGCCGACGACAGTCTGGTATCAATGGACGGCGCCCGAAAGCGGTGACCTGGACATCAGCGTCGGGCAGCTCTTCCTGTTTTCGACTCCGGGCTTTGGGACCACGCTGGTCAGCTGGCAATCCCAGCCGGTCGAGTTTCTCACGATTCAAGCGTTCACAGGGAACAACTTCAGCGATCTGGTCGAACTGCCGCACGCGGACAACAAGGATTCATTTTCATCGTTCACACTGATGCCGAATTTTGATACCGAAGACCCCGCCACGAACGCCACGGTTGCCGGTGCGCCCATCGCCGACACCTACACGGCCCTGTTTGCGGGCAACGTTGCCTACACCACGTATCGCGAGGGCTGGTGGCGCTGGCGCGCTCAATTCAACGGCGACGCCTACCTCACCAAACTGTTGTCGCCGCGAGGAACCTCCTTCTTGATCGACGTCTTCACCGGAGACCGCTATGAGGACCTCCTGCCGCAATATCTTTATGCCCACTACGCGGGAGATTCCAGCATGGCCCCGCAGAGTTATTTCCACGCTACGATGGACCAGGTTTACACGTTTCACGTGCAGTTCGGGAATCGTCCGGCAACCAACGATAACTATTCGTTTAAGATCGAACCCGAAACTCTCTCGCGCGCCTACGTGACCAAAGGTCAACTGGTGTACTTCCGCGTCGCCGGCCTGGGATCGCCGCACCGCATCAAGCTCAACCTGACCACCCGCGCCAGCAACGACGATTTCAACGACGCGATGGTGATCCCGTTGCAAACGGCCACGTACGAGAACGGCAGAAAAGCCGTCGGCAGCACCAAGGGCCGTCTGGTTGGCGCGACCGCCGAAAGTTTCGAGTCCAACCAAGTCCACTCCGTCTGGTACAAGATCACTTCCCCAATATCCGGTCACGGCCGCGCGCGGTTGACGGGAAATTATTCCACCTTCGTCAACGTCTATTCCGGGAACGATCCAACCGACCTGGTCTCGCTCAACCCGGAGGACTTCCCACTCACGCCCGGCACGCAGTATTTCATCCGGGTGTACGACCTGAGCATCCAGAACTACACGCTCGACATCATGCTTTCCGAGCAGCCCGCCAATGATCTTTTGACTGACGCGCTGCCGCTGGAACGGTCCACCTTCAAGGCGTTCACCGACCACGCCACGATTGAGTCGGGCGAACCCATCAAGCCGCAGAGCATCGGCGAGTCCGTGTGGTGGCGTTACGCGCCCAGCCTCGACGGCACCATGGTTGTGGACTCCGCTGAAAAGACGGCCTGCCTCTGGCAAGGAACCAACCTGCTGCAATTGGTCGAGATCACCAACAACGTGAACGGCCGAATCGTCGAGTCTCTGGCCAGAAACCAGGACTACCGAGTTTCGTTCGACACCAGGCCAGGCAAGCTGGAAGGGGATTTCAACGCCACGGCGGCCTATTACGTGCTGCCGGCCAACGACGATTTTGTCAACGCGCTCGAAATCACCAGCCGGCAGAACACCGTCTTCACGAACGGCATCCTCTATACTTATTCGCAGCGGGGCTACAATTACGGCGCCACCCGACAGCTCAACGAGCCTGCGCCCAACCAGCGTTCCGTCTGGTACACCTGGGTCGCGCCGACCAACCTGATCGTTTACGTCGCCTGCGAACTGCCGGTTTACGTTTACACTGGTGACAACGTCAGCGCGCTCAATCCGATTGGCGAAAAAGTCTTCTCGGCCGTCGCAGGTCAGACCTATCGCGTGGCGGTCTGCAGCGGGCCGTCTGAGTTCACATTGACGCTCAACGGCGCGCTGTCGGCCTACAACGACAATTACAATTCGGCCATTGCCCTGTCCGGCGCCAACTCCGTCAGTTTCTACACCTACGCTTCCAGCGTGGAGAGCTACGATCAACCCACCACCAACAGTTATTCGGTGTGGTGGACCTGGACTTCGGGCAATTCGACCAACCTGTTTGTTTATCCGGACAGCAAACGCGGACCCGACGATCCGGTGCAGGACTACTACCCACGGTTCTTCGCTTCGGAGATCAGGGTCATCGACATGGCCGGACAAATCGTCGGGCAAGGAAATGTTTCATTCGACCATCCTTATGTCGACGACTGGTCGGGACAGAAGTTCGTCCTACCGGTCGGCATCCAGCCAGCCACGGACTATCGCATTGTCATTCTTTCCCCGTATCCGACGCGGGGAATTCTGCGCGTCTCAGAAAAGCCATTGCCCATCGGTTGTCCGTTGGGATCCGAATGCAACCCGGACACGCCGTTGTGGACCAAGGAAGACAGTTACGTGAACGGGATCATTTATCGCAGTTTCCTCCTGGCGTACGGCGGCAGCGCCCCGGATCCCTATTGGTTCTTCACCCGGTTCCCCTGGTTCGAGATCGGCCGGGACAGCTACGGCAACATCGTCAATGACCCGCAAGGGTGGCTCACGTCGTCTCGCACCAACATCACGTTCCGTTTCGACGGGATGGACCGCCCCTTCACGGAGTACATGCCGGTTGTGGCTGGCAACGACGCAGACACTGTTCGCATCGTCACCGGCGCCGAGAATACGGGCGTCACGCTTCGAGATGTTCACGTCCCCTTCAACGACACTCGCGAACGGGCCGTAATCCCGCCGCTCAAAGTTGACACAACCCCTTCCTACAGCTTCTCGACTTACGACAGCGCTCGACATCGTTCGATGTGGATCTCCTACAACGAAATGGCTGGCACCGAAGAGGACGGTTATGCCGGCAGCGTGTGGTACCTCATGAGCATCCCCACTGCGGGCCGCTTGTTGATCGGCAACCAGACCGCCAGCATGCTGCAACTGATCCCGCTGAATGCGTCCCTCGAGGAGATGGTTGATACCAACATCGGCATTTACGACTACCACGCCGAAATGCTGCCAAACGGGACTGTCTCCTATCCGACGATGACCGAGCCGGTCATCAGCTTCCGAGGCAAAACTCCCGTCAACGGGTCCAACTTTCCTTACACCGAAGAACTCCGCTGGGTTTCCCCATTCTCAGGAAAGGCAATCGTCACGGTCAACCAGAGCAACGTTACGGTCAACGCCATCACTGCGCTCACGCAGTCATCCTCGACAGCGCAGACCATCGAATTCCAAGCCGAGCGCGGACGGCAATACCAGTTCATGATCGCCGGCAACTACAAGGTCGGCGGCAGCTCTTTCCAGTTGAGGCCGGAGATCCCCACCGTCGTTCCTGATGCACCGCTCGGCCAGCCGATCACCTTCGGGCCTTACGGCTCCTCCACCAGTACCCGCGAGGTGGCCGTCAATCCCGGTTACTACTACATCGTACAGTTCGGGGACTGGTCCACGGGCGGCATCGACGCGGATTTCTACGCCAATGTGTCCAACGACAACTTCGCCCAAGCCGCTCCGCTGACCGAGTGGAAGCTTACCCCGTACGGCAATGGCCGCATTTACAATCTGAGCTACCGCTACAAGCTGGGAAGCGCCACGCTGGAGCCCGGGGAACCGCCGCCGCCGGTTGGGGATCGCACGCTCTGGTTCACGTTCATCGCGCCAATGTCCGGCCAGCTTCAGTTTCAGGGCTGGGCCAACCTCTACTCGGGCACGAGCCTGAGCAATTTGACTCTGCTTTCTCGCAACGACATCTACAGCCGGCAGCCTTTCTTCGTGACGGCCGGGAATCAGTATTACATCCAGGCCAGCGGCTCCTTCGGCGGCAACAACGACGATACCGACAATTCCATCAACATCACCGAAGCGCCTTGGAATGATTACTTCAACGCGGCGGTGGCCATTGTGACCAACCGCAACACGATCACGAACATCAATGGGACCAACTATTATCTGTACGAGTTCACCGCGCCCGCCGGGTTCTGGCCCGCCGTTCAGGAGTCCTCGCCGGACGGGCCACCAAGGACTTTCTACATCCGCAACTGGTACCGTATCGAAGCGGAGGACCTCGCCGACATCTGGGTGTACGGCTGGAACAACACCTTCGACGGGGCATTCACAACCCCGGGCAACCACGCCTTCGCCGACATCAACATGGATATGCCGGTGAGTTTGCCAAATAACGATCCCTATGCGCAGACGGTGATCGTCACACCGGAATCGCGCGCTGAAGTGTTTCCGTCCGTTTGGGGCAGAAACGCGCTCGACATCAACGTGCCCTGGACGTGGAACTATGTCGCCCACCAGCAACTGGCCGAGGTCGTCACTAATGGGAGTTCCCTCTACGATGTTTCTTACAAAGGTATCAAGGACCCGCGTTACAAAGGATTGTTTGACCTCTCGGTATTCTCCATCGGCAACAACTTAAGCTACCTCTACGCCGTTCCGGGCAACCTCGTCGTGAAAGCCGGGGGGCAAGACCTCCGCATGAGATACGTGTTCGTCCTGAGAAAGCCGACCAGTGTGAAACTGACTCCGCTCTTTCCCGTCGGCCGCCAGAGCGCCGCCGAGACCGTCGAAGTCAAAGCTCAGCGCTTCCAACTGAACACGAACGTTTACACGTACCTTTCGACCCTGGAAGGCGGCGAGCCCAACAAACCCGGCACCGGCGGCGGGTCGGTGTGGTGGACACTTGATGCGCCGTACACCGGCTTTCTGCGTGTCAACGCCAACAGTGTTTATAACGGTTACAGTTGGAGCCCCACGCCGCTCATTTACATTTGGGAAGGGAACACGTTGTCCACGCTTAATGTCCTGGCGAGCAACTATACGACGGCCCCTTCGCTGGGCCGCGAGGTAATCGCCGCAGTCGTTGCGGGCCAAAAACTCTGGGTCAGCGCCGACCGGCAAGGTGATGGCGGGGTGTTTAACTTCACGGCCACTTTGGAGCCCCGTCCGCTGAACCAGGACCCCGATCACGCAACCGAACTGGTGGCCAAACGGACGGATTTCGAGAACGGGACCAACTGGGCCTACAACGCCGCCTTCACGATCTATCCGGTCAGCGGTGACTACACCAATAACGACCTGTGGTTCAAACTGCACGCGCCCGCCGACGCGCGGCTTGGGTCCGACGCGAACGCAAGTCTGCTGACGCTCTACGCCGCTCTCAAGCACGACCTTCGCATCACTCCGCCCAGCCGCGACTATTTGGGCGCCCTCACGCTCCGCATCGATACCGATGATCCCGCAGTCATCTATTACACGCTGGATGGATCCACGCCATCTCCCGGCGCCACGCCCTACACGGGACCGTTCACCATCACCAACTCGGTTGCAGTCAAGGCGGTGGCTTACCGGACGAACCGCACGGAAATCTACGCCACGGAAAGTTACGTCTATCACACGCCGCTCAGCTACGCCGTCCCGACCGGCACCAACAGCGGTCCCTACCTGCTCGACTTGGTCAACCCGGACAACGACGGGGCGACCATTATCTACCGGCAGGAAGGCGGAGACTGGCAGACTTACACGGGCTCCACCAACCTCGATGGCCTCGGAGATTTCGGCGACGGTTACGTTTATTTCACACGCGTCCTCAACGGGCAAACCAACCCCATCCAGTATGTGCATCTCCACTTCCAGATGCCGCCGCCACAGTTGGACATCACCAATGCGCTCATCGCTTATACCGAGAACGGACTGACGGTGAGCATCACCAACGTGCCGCCGGGCGCGACGGCTTCCTGGATCGACAATGGAACGGAAAGACCGTTGGTTTCCAACCCGGAGGACCCGAGCATTTGGCGGTTGTTCATTCCCATTTCACAGGCCGGCACTTATCAGTTCCGGCTCTCCAAGCCCGGCTACCAGCCCTCACCCGTGGCAGTCGGGGTTTACAGCGCTCAACCGATACCGTCACCGGACCCGCCGCAGTTGCAGCCAATCGCCGGAGGCACACAGGCGTCCTCCTCGTTTTCCGTCACCGGTTTGACTTCGGACTCTGTGCTCCAAATCCGATACAGCCAGTACCTCCGGAGTGCCGCGCCCGTTTCGGGCGGCACCCTGCTGCCAGCCACTCAAGATTACGTTCCGGGCTTGGGCGAGGAATACCGGCTGTCCAATCCGGGCTGGTATGTCACCGGTGCAGGCGACTTCAATGGCGACCTGTTCAACCACACGTGGGAGGCAGGCAAAGTTGACACCTACACACCGACCAACGGCCAGGTGGAACTCACCATGCCCTGGGGCAGTCAGGCGCAGCTGGTCGTCATTCGCACGATCTGGGGCCGCAGTACGGAGTCCGAACCCGTGACCGTGCCCATTACCTGGAAGATGCCGCAGCCGCAGTTCGTCGCCGTGACAAACGCGGCTGCCTCCTGGAATGGCACCAACTACACAAAGTCCTTTTACGAGCTCAGGCCGGCGCTGCGTCTGGGTGCCGTCCGTGTGTCTTACAACTCGTCGGTCGGGCCGGCGCAGTACGAGGAGAGCTTCGTTCCCACGCTGTATGCGCGAATCTATCCCGTGTATCTATTTAACGGGAGCACGAAGTTCTTTTACATGACCGACCCGTTTCACACTCGAGACCCGCAAATCGCCACGCCGTCGGAAACCCAGACCCCGATTACCACGTTTCTCGCGGCCTTTCTCACCAAAAAAGCTGACCCCGACTACGGTTTGTGGGCGTTTTGGATGGATCTGTACGGCGTCGAGGTCAATGCGCCCAATGACCGGCCGCCCGGTGTGTCGCCGCCTTGGGACCAGATGTTGACGTATGCCAACGTCATGTCGCTGTTCGACGGTTGGGTCAGCCAGGGATTCACCCGCATCCAGTCCGATTACCTGTATTGTTGTCCGACACTGGCGAGGACAAAACCTCTCATCCACGTCAAAGCGCCCGGCGGGACAGCGACCGTCGTTCAACTGCCGGTCTTTTACAATCTCCCGGGGATTTACGCACCGGCCAATATCGAACCTTCGGACCCGATGGTCATTCAAGCCCCGTAACCAGAAGACGACCCGAGTCGCTTCGAGTCGCCTTGAACGCACACCACTCCCGCCCGGCTGATTGCAATTCGCCCCTTCGACAGCCCCTGGGACTTACAATGAAGGAGGACTCTTGATGCACATCTGCTGGAGCTCGAAGAAGATCATGGACAAACGGCTTGGCATTCCCTGCGTGCTCGGCGCCGCAATTCTGGCGTTGGCGCAGGCGAATCTCCCCGGCCAGACGCCCCCGGCCGGACCGCACACCCCACCGCTCCCCGTGCCGGACTGGAGCTTTGTTTACATCCCCACCACTGCCGATCCCCTGACGGAAAAGCCGCTGCTCCCCTACGCGGATTTGATCAAGGGGTACGAGTACCTCATCAAAGCCCACGGCAATCCGGGGACTTACGATCTCAAACTCGATTTGAGAACGCTTCCCAACCACGACGCCTTCGAGAACGCCTTGCCGGTGATTTTTCCCCAGACGGGCAGCGCGCTGCCGCCGGTGAACTTCAAGCAGTACAACATCCACGCGACCCAGCAGGCAGCCGAGCCCACCGTTGTCTATCGCGGATCAACCCTCTGGTACATGTTGAACGCTCCGAACGGCCGGATGACGGTTACCCTCTCGACCGCAGGGTTCGCCAAGCCCCTCCAGAAACCCTACGTCACCATCTGGAAGTCCTCGCCGGACGGGCCACCAAACCTCGCCGACCTGTCCTTCTACGCCGAGAATCGCCTTCCCCTGACCAACAGCGTGGACCCGTACGCGTTCCTCTCCGAATTCAATATCGCCGTCCGCAAAGACACCACGTATTTCATGCGCCTGGATGCCGCGGAGAAGGAGGGGGAATTCTCTGTTCGGTGCTCGTTCCGCTACGACGCGCCCAACGACAATCTTTCGCAGGCGTTGGCCATCGCGCTCGCCGCGGTTCAGTACGACAACGGCATCCGTTACACGAATACGGTTCACGGCAACAACCACGGCGCCTCCACGCAAACCGGCGAGCCATTGGACCTCCAGCGCACGGTTTGGTACCGGTTTGCGGCTCCCGCAGCTGGTTACGCCAACATCTCGCTGGGCAGCAACACCAATCACAACGCCGCGCTATTCACCGGCCCTGCAACTGCCTTTTCGTTCGGACAGCTTGCGCGCGTCAACGCTCCCGTTCCGGTGTCCAAGGATCAAAACCTCTATGTCGCCATCGGCGGAGAAGAGGAAGGCGAATTCGATCTGCAGGTCAGCATCACCCAGCCGCCGGCCAATGATTATTTCACGAATTCCATACCGATGACCCAGTCACGACAGACCCTGATCTACAACTATTACTCCAAGCTGGATGAGACGCTCGATTATGCAATCTCCGGCGTGAACAACTCGCTGTGGTGGAACGTCACGCCGGTGGAGACGGGCACGCTCTCGTTGCGAAGTGTCGATGGAAATTTTTCGCAAGACTACTGGCGGCTGATGGCGCTGGACCAAGGCGCCGATCGCACCATCAATCCGGTCACGCAAAGCCCCGGCCTCAAGACCTTCAACGTCAATGCGGGCGAACCTTGCTTCCTGTGGTTCGCCGTTCCAAACGGCGAGATCGGCGAGGGCCAGCTCTCCTTTGAACTGTGGGCGAACCCCGCCAACGACGATCTTGGCCAACCCATCGACATCACCGATTTCACAACCGCGACCTACAGCAACGGTGAAGTGCGCAAGTATTCGCTGACGGGTCGTAACAACGGCAGCACCGATCCAGGCGAACCACTTCCTCATACCGTGTGGTATCGATGGACCGCCCCCGGCTCCGGCCACCTCGATACGACGATCTCATCTTCGGTGGTTTCCCTCCTCACCGGTTCCTCGACGGACGGGCCAACAGGAACCAACGCCGCGACTTTTCAAGCGATCACCACACCGACACTCGTAGCGCCCGGCCAGGTCATCACTTTCGCAGTCGGCGGCAACTACGACCAATACACTCTGGCCTGCGACTTCCGGCCCACACCCGACAACGACGAACCCACCGCGCCGATTGCGATCGTGCTGGGAGAAAAATACACGCTCTACACGCGCTACGCCAACCTGTCACCCGCCGACGTTGCGGGTGCCAGCGATATCTGGTTTACCTACGATCCCACCCAGTTCGCCGGCCCGATCGAATTTCGCCTCAATCCGGACGCCAACGGGAAACCGGTCACGCTGCAGTTGGCTCAAGCCGGACAACCCCTGGCCAGTCACACGTTCAACGATCGCGGTGAGGAGCCTTTTACCGTGGACATACCTCCCAACGGGCTGGTCACGGTCCGTGCGATCTGCGCCTTTGCGGACACCGACTTTGATTTGATCGCCACCTACCAGGCCATCAACGATGACTTCGCCAGCCGGATGGTGCTGACTCTGGAACCGCGTTCGTGGGGTGTCTCGACTCCGATGGGACCGGTGACCATGAAGGACTACTACCGCCGCGTCGTGGTCAACAACCGCAACGCCGGAATTGAATCTTCCGAGGCCGGCCCCAACCGGCAGGAAGCGGCCAGGCTCTCCGGCAAATCACTCTGGTGGGAGTTCACGACGCCAAACGAGTTCGGCACTCTAAGCATCAAGAGCCGGCCGGGTTGCCCGCCGCTGCTCTACCTGCTCACCACCGACTCCGTCATGCCCACCAGTCCGCTGGATTACTGCGCCTGGAATCGCATCGCCATCGGCAATCCGTGGTACTCCGGCGACCGTTATCCGGCCACCAGCCAGAGCGTCATCCTCAACGCCGAACCGCGCACCACCTACCGGCTGCGCGTGGACACGCAACTGGGTTACGAGGACCAGCTGATGGATTTCGACATCATGGTTGTGCCCTATCCACCCAATGATTTCATGCAACGTCCCACGCCTATCCCGATCCAGGAAACGACTTCGACCGGCACTTACAAGAACCGCTATCAGGTCAAGGCCAGTTCATATCAAGGCAGCGTCACGGGGAGCATTTACGGCGGCACCCGCCAGGCCATCGCCACGACGCTCGACGGTGACATCATCGAAACCTCCGCCATCTACGCCCGCTACGCTTCCAGTGTGCAGGACTTCCCCTACGGTCAGAGCACCTGGTTCAAGGTGCAAACTCCGGACGCGCGCAGTTACACCTTCACCACGTTCGGAAGTTCATTCCGACCGTTCGTCGCCATCAGCGATGGGTTTCCCGGTTACACCGGCATGAAATACCTGCCGGATGGCGGCCAATACATTTTGCAACCCAACAAGGATTACTACGTTCTCATCGATGCGTTGGTTCCCCCGACGCAATACATCAACTCCTTCGGGCGGCTGCCCACGCTGG